>JBEGJD010000116.1:0-2710 GCA_041184765.1 Verrucomicrobiota bacterium
AGGCGATCCCGAGCACGACCGGAGCACGGCCGCCGGCGGCCCGCACCGCGGTGCGCACAAGGGCGACCTTTTCCTCCACCGAGAGTGTCGCGGCCTCGCCGAGGGAGCCCGCGCAAACAAGCCCGGTGCAGCCGGCGTCGAGCATCGCGCGGCAATGGCGGGCGAACGCCGGATGGTCGATCGAGCCGTCGGCGCGAAAGTTGGTGGTGAGAGCGGGAATGACGCCGGTCCAGTTCATGAGGTTTGGGGACGCGCCGTCGCCTTGCTCGGCTGACGCGCGGCTTCCGTTCTTCCGTCTGCGCTACCGATCGGCAAACACCAAACTTCAACGACCAAGCCGCGTGATTGTGGTGAAGTCGGGCAGCGGCGGATCCGGAAAATCCTTGTTGGGCCGGATCGTCGGGGGCTAGGAACGGGCACCCCGCTGTCGCCGGACATCTTCCGCGACGGTCAATCCCAGTGCCCCATGAAAACGCCACGCCTCCTCCGGTTCCTGCTTCGGTTTGTCCTGCTGTCGTCCCTGCCGTTGGTCACCGCTTCCGCCGCGACGGGTGTGATCGCCGGTCGCGTGACGAACGCGGCGACCGGCAACGCCCTTGGCAAGGCGAGGGTCTCCGTCAAGGGAACGGACCTCGTCGTGCTTACGGACGACTTCGGCGGCTACCGCCTGATCGACGTGCCGGCGGGGAGGCGGGAGGTGGAGTTCTTCTACACCGACCTTGATCCGCAGGTGGTGACGCTGGAGGTCGCCGAGGGCGCCACGGCTTCGCGGGATGTTTCGCTGACCAGCCGGGCGCGTTACGGCGACGGCGCCGGGCAGGTTGTGCGCATGGATCGCTTCACCGTGGGGTCGGACCGCGAGACCGACGCCCGCGCGATCGCCACCAACGAGCAGCGTTTCGCGCCGAACCTGAAGAACGTGATGGCGACCGATGAACTCGGCGACGTGCTTGGCAGCAACGTCGGCGAGTTCCTGAAGTTCATCCCCGGCCTCGCGATGGAGTACAGCGAGGTGGAAATCGTGGGCGCCTCGGTGCGCGGCATCGGCGGGTCGATGACGGCCTTCACGTCGGACGGCGCCTCGATGGTCTCGGCCAACGCGTCCCCGGGGCGCACGTTCAACATGAACACCCTCGCGCTGAACAACATCTCGCGCATCGAGGTGACCAAGGTGCCGACGCCCGCGACGCCGGCGGACTCGCTCGCGGGGGCGGTGAACCTCGTGACGAAGAGCGCGTTCGAGCGCCCGCGGGCGCGCCTCAACTACGGCCTCACGCTGATGGCGAACAGCGAGAACCTGACCCTGCGCAAAACGCCGCACACGCTGGGGGATCATCCGACCCGGAAGATGTTTCTCGGCTGGGAGTTCGACTACACTCTGCCGGTGAACCGCGACTTCGGCGTGGTGGTGACGGGGATGCGGAGCGACAAGTACAACGAGCAGCACCTGTCGACGACGCTCTTCAACGCGGGCGGCACCGGCACGGGCGCCACTTTCGCCCGGCCCTACCTGCAGCAGTACACAGTGCAGGACGGACCGCGGAGCCAGTCTCGCAGCAATTGGGGCCTGAAGGCCGACTGGAGGGCCACGGCGCACGGGGTCCTTTCCTTTAACGCGCAGGTGAACTCCTACAAAACCTACATCGGGACGCAGACGTGGGCCTTCAACGCGGGTACGGTGGCGGCGCCGACCGCGGCGACCGGTGTGCCGTTCCGGTTCTCCGAGTCTGAGACGATCGGCGCCACGGGTCGCGGGGCTGTGACGCTCTCCGGCGGCGGCCAGACCTTCGAGGGCGGCACGGACCAGTTCGGGCTGCGTTACCGCCATGACGACGGCCGCTGGAAGATCGACGCCGTCACCAGCCTTTCGCGATCCGACCGCTCGCGGCCCAACCCCGGTCACTTCGGCGGCATCACGGCCACGCTCAACGGCACACCGCGGATTTCCCTGCGCGACGTCGTCCTCGACCGGCCGCGGATCATCGAGGTCTTCGGGGCGGGGGAGCAGCCCGTCGATCCGTACAACCTCGCGAACTACTCGCTCACGACGGCCACGGAGCAGCCCTACGACAACCGCTCGGACCACCGGTCGGCGCAACTTTCGGCGCGCCGCCGCTTCGGTTTCCTGCCGTTTCCCGCCTCGCTAGAGATCGGCGGCGCCCGCAGCGCGTTGAAGGTCGACGCCCGCGTGCAGACGATCACGAGGACCTACGCCGGGCCCGACGGGAATGTGGCGACGCCGGATTCCGCCGCGCCGTTCCAGATGCAGTCGTACCGCGGCCAGGACTCCTTCTACGGCTTCACCAACGTGCCGTGGATCTCGGTCAATCGCGCCTACGAGCGGCTGGAGCAGTTTGTGGTCACGCCGGCCAACCTCGTCGCCGCCGAACAGTCGCGGATCACGGGCTCCGAGTTTTTACGCGAGACGGTCTCGGCGGCTTACGCGCAGGCCGAGGCGCGGCTCTGGCACAACCGCCTCACCCTGCTGGGCGGGGCCAGGTTCGAGCGCACCGAGGATTCCGGCCGCGGACCGTTGGTCGATCTCGCCGCGGTGTATGTGCGCAACCCCAACGGCACCTTCGCCCGCAACGCCGCGGGCCAGCGGATCCGGCGGCCGGAGGCCGGCGCCGCCGGTTCGATGGAAGAGCTGAAACTGGTGCGCCGCGAGCGCGCCTATGCCGTCACGCGGGACTACGATGGCGTCTACCCG
>JBEGJD010000117.1:0-3627 GCA_041184765.1 Verrucomicrobiota bacterium
TTGGCGCGCGAACCGGGGAACGGGCCGCCGGGCGTGCGGATGGAGTTCGTGCCATTGGCCATCTTCAGGCCGCCGGCGGTCGAGCCGTCGGACAGGCGGATGAGCAGGTCGTCGATCACGCGGCCGTCGCGCAGTTTGAGGTAGAGCGTCTGGCCGCTGATAAGGTGGCCGGAGCCGGGCATCACGTTGACCGTGGTGATGCCGCCGGCCTGCGCCTTCTGGATGCTGGCGTGCCGCACGTCGATCGCGTCGAGCACGCGGACGTCGGGCTGGACGGGGCTGGCGCCGTCGGCGCCGGAGGCTCCGCCGATGTGGCTATGGGAGTCGACCAGGCCGGGCATGATGACCTTACCGCGGGCGTCGCGCACTTCGGCGCCGGCGGGGATCGCGGTGGAGGCGGCCGCGCCGACGGCGAGGATCCGGCCGCCTTGCACGACAAGGATGCCGTTATCAACGGGTTGTCCGGCGATCGGGATGATGCGCGCGCCGGTGAAGGCGAGGGGCTTTTCCTGCGCGGCGGCGGTGCCGGCGGCGATTAACGCGGCCACGAGGGCGGCGAGGAGGCGTGGGGGCATGGCGGGAAAATGCCGAACGAGAGGGCGCCCGCAATGGATTTGGCGCGGGAGCGGACGGGCGGGCCCGCGGTTTTGCGGGGTCTATTCCGTTCGCCGCTGGCGAGGTGCACAGGCGCAGCCGGCGTCGCAACCGGGGCGCTTGCGTCGGCGAAGCGCGCGGACGATCAGCGCGGCGGCCGCGAGTGCGACGATGGCAAGGGCGACGATCCGTTGAGTGGCGGCGTCCATGATCAGAAGCCCAGCGCGCGGCCGGCTTGGTAAAAGACCAGGCACACCAACCACGCGGTGCCGGTCATGTAGGCGATCTGGAAGAGGGGCCAGCGCCAGGAGTGGGTTTCGCGCCGCACGACGGCGATCGTGCTCATGCACTGCATCGCGAAGACGTAGTAGATCATGAGCGTGAGGCAGACGAGGGGCGTGAAGAGCGGCGCACCATCGGGCCAGGTCGCCTTGAGCATCGCCTCGCGGATCGGCGCGGTGTCCTCGTCGGCGGCTTCCACGCCGAAGATCACGCCCATGGAGCTGACGAACACCTCGCGGGCGGCGAAGGACGTGATGAGGCCGATGCCGATGCGCCAGTCG
Source organism: Verrucomicrobiota bacterium (assembly GCA_041184765.1). GTDB lineage: Bacteria > Verrucomicrobiota > Verrucomicrobiia > Opitutales > Opitutaceae > ER46. The sequence continues at coordinate 1,158 of JBEGJD010000117.1, forward strand.
AAGCCGAGGGGCTTGATGACGGGTTCGAGGAGATGTCCGGCGTGGCCCGCGAAACTATGCGCGATCCGGACGTCGGCGGCGGCCTGCGGATCAGGATGTTTCGGGTACGTGGTGAGGAACCAAAGGACGATCGAGATCGCGAGGATGATGGTGCCCGCGTTGCGAAGGAAGAGCCACCCGCGCTCGAGCATCTGCCGGAGGATTTCCTTGAGGCGGGGCGGCTGGTAGGGAGGCAGCTCGAGGATCATGAGCGGGTTGTCGCCGCGGAGGAAGGTGCGTTTGAACAACCACGCGAAGCCGAAGGCGCCGCCCGTGCCGAGCGCGTACATCAGCAGCATCAGGCCGGCCTTGGTCGTCGCCGGCACTTCGCGGCCGGGCAGCAGCGTCGCGATCATCAACAAATAAACCGGCAGCCGGGCGGAACAGCTCATCAGCGGGGCCACGAGGATCGTGGCGAGCCGGTCCTTCGCGTTTTCGATGGTGCGGGTGGCCATGATGCCCGGGATCGCGCAGGCGTAAGAGCCGAGCAGAGGAATGAAGGAGCGGCCGTGAAGGCCGACGCGGCTCATGGGCCGGTCCATCAGGAACGCCGCGCGCGCCATATAGCCGGTGCTCTCGAGCAGACCGACGAACAGGAACAGGATCAGGATTTGCGGCAGGAAAACCACCACTCCGCCGACGCCGCCGACCACGCCCTCGGTCAACAAGTCTCGCAGATCGCCCGGCGGCATCACCCCTTTGATCAGACCGGCGCCGTCGGCGACGAGGCCCTCGATCAGGCCCATGGGGTATTCCGCCAGGGTGAAGATCGAGAGGAACATCGCCGCCATGATCACGCCGAACACGAGCCAACCCCAGACAGAGTGCACGAGCAGCGCGTCGATGCGATCGGAGAGCGACGGGCCGCTTTCCGCCGGCCGGCGGATCACGTCGCGGCAGAGGTGGTTGATGGCCTCGTAGCGGCTCTTGATGAGCGCGCCGGACCAATCGGTGCCTTCCTCGTTCCAGCGCCGCCGCCAGCCTTCCAGCGCAGTGGTGGTGCGAGTGCCGAGCGGAGTGGATCCGGCCACGCGCACCGTGTCGAAATCCGTCAGCAGCAGCAGGGCTTCGGCACGCGCCACCAGCGGTGGGCGTCCTTCGTCGACGAGGCCCGCCTGTAGTTCCGCGACGGCCGGGGCGATCGGTGCGGGCACGTCCCAACGGTGCCGGGCGAGTGGCAGTTCCGCGCGGCTCATCGCGATGCGGAGTTCCACGACGCCGCGGCCGTGCACGGCTTCGCAGGTGATGACGGGGACGCCGAGTTGTTCCTCCAGCTTGGCTGCGTCGACGGTCACCCCGGCGCGGCGCGCGAGGTCCATCATGTTGAGCACGACGATCACGGGCCGGCCGAGATCGAGAATCTGGTGGGCGAGATAGAGGTTCCGCTCGAGGTTGGTCGCGTCGAGGACGCAGATGACACGATCGGGCTGAGGGGTGTCGGCGCGGCGGCCAAGCAGCACGTCGCGCGTGACCGCCTCGTCGGGTGAGCGGGCGGCGAGCGAGTAGGCGCCCGGAAGGTCGATGACCCGCATCGGTTTCCCATGCTGGGAGTAGGCGTCCCCCATCTTCTTCTCGACGGTGACGCCCGGATAATTGCCCACCTTTTGGCGGAGCCCGGTAAGCGCGTTGAAAAGGGTGGTCTTGCCGCAATTGGGGTTGCCCACCATCGCGTAGACAGGAGTACGCGGCGCGGACGCGGGGCGGCGACGACCCGGCGATGCCGGGATGAAATGCGGCGGCAGGGCGGCGCGTGGATCTTCGCCCGCGTTCGGCTGGCTGGCATCCGTTCCCATAGCGGGCAGGCCGCGGTCAGCGTGCCTGGGGCGGCAGGTGCTCGACGACGATGCTCATGGCGGCGCGGTGGTTAAGGGCGACGCGCATGCCGTTGACGAGGCACAGGCTGGTGGTGTTGCCGGAAATCTTGGTGACGAGCGCAGCCTCGCCGAAACCCATCTCACGGATCCGCTGGCAGAAACTGGCGTCGCCGGTGAGCTGGAATACCCGGGCCGTGCTGCCGGCGGGAAGCTGGCAGAGCGGCGACAAGGGCAAGGGCGACGAGGACATTGGAGTGAGACTCGGTATCAGTTAAGGGAGCGAAGCGATGCCGGGGTGTTTTGCCAGCGGTAAGTTCGAATTCTTCCTAATTAGGGACAGGATATTATGAGCGTGCGGCCTTTCGCGGTTTATCCGGGAGCCGGTGCTGAGAGGGGACAGGCAATCGAGGGAGAGCAGCATTCGGTTCGGCGCCCTAGGTGTGTGTTTTGTAAAACCATGCCGCAAAATGCTTAATGATTTTTTAGTTTATTGAAACACGCGGCTGACAAGCGGGATTTTAAATCCCGTGGTGCAGCGGTAAGATCGGAAGGGACAGGTTGCTGCGAGGACCGCTTCGATTAATCGGCGCAACCCGGGGACGGTGCAAAGGGGACAG
>JBEGJD010000118.1:0-3489 GCA_041184765.1 Verrucomicrobiota bacterium
CACTTCCTGCCGGGCTTGCCGGCGAACGCGCCGCGGAATCGTCGCGGCCTCGCGGATTGGCTCCTCGCGCCCGAGCAGCCGCTGATGGCCCGCGTCACCGTGAACCGTGTCTGGCAGGAGCTGTTCGGCCGGGGATTGGTCGAAACTTCGGGGGATTTCGGGGTGATGGGCGACCGGCCCACGCATCCCGAATTACTTGATTGGCTGGCGGTGGAATTCCGCGAGAGCGGTTGGGATGTGAAGCGGCTTTACCGGCTTTTGGTGACCTCGGCGGTCTACCGCCAGACCGCGGCGGCGACGCCGGACCGCTTGGCGAAGGACCCCTCCAACAAGCTCATCTCGCGCGGCCCGCGCTTCCGCATGGACGCGGAGATGCTGCGCGACAGCGCGCTCGCGGCCTCGGGCTTGCTCGTCGACAAGATAGGCGGCCCGCCGGTGAAGCCTTACCAGCCGCCCGGGATCTGGGAGGAGGTGGCGATGCCGGAATCGAACACGAAGACCTACGTGCCGGACAAGGGAGAGGGACTTTATCGCCGCAGCGTTTACACCTTCTGGAAACGCGCCTCGCCGCCCGCGAGCCTCGAGACCTTCGACGCCACTTCGCGCGAGGTCGTCTGTTCGCGACGTGCCCGCAGCAACACGCCGCTGCAGGCGTTCGTCACGATGAACGATCCGCAATGGGTCGAGGCCGCGCGGCGTCTCGCCGAGCGTGCGGTCAAAGCCTCGCCGGAAGCGGAACGCCGCCTCGACTTCCTCGCGCGCGAGACCCTCGCGCGTCCGTTGCAGGCGGCGGAGACCAAGGCCCTGCTCGGTTCCGCCGAGCTTGTCCGCGCGAAGTACGCGGCGGACGCCGAGGCGGCGTCCTCCCTGCTCAAGGTAGGGGAGTCTCGGCCGGACCCCGCCTGGCCGGAGGCCGACCTCGCCACTTGGACGGTGGTGGCGAGCCAGTTCCTCAACCTCGACGAGTTCCTCAACAAGTAAGCCGGAGGCCAGACCATGCACTCTCACCACAACCCCTTCGCGAAGGACATCGATCTTTGTTCGGATCATTGCGGCGAGCAACCGACGGTATGGGACTTGCCGCATGTTCCCCTCGGCTTGAAGCAGGAGTGGCTTTCGCTGGAAACCCGGCGCCACTTCCTCGGTCGCGGAATCAACGCGCTCAGCTGGGCCGGCCTCGCGAGTTTACTCGGGGCAGGGGCGGGCCGCGCCTTCGCGTCGACGCCGGCGACGGCTGCGGTGCGCGCGCCGCATTTCGCGCCGAAGGCGAAGCGCGCGATCTACTTGTTCCAAGCGGGTTCGCCGTCCCAGTTCGAAACCTGGGATTACAAGCCCGTCCTTCAGGATATGTTCGACAAGGACCTACCGGAGTCGGTCCGCGGCGGTCAGGTGCTCACGGGTATGACCGCCAGCCAGGCGCGTTTCCCTCTCGCCCCGAGCATCTACAAGTTCGCGCAGCACGGGAAGTCCGGCCACTGGATGTCGGAGCTTTTCCCTTACACCGCGCGGATCGCCGACGAGCTCTGCGTCCTGAAGTCGCTGCATACCGAGGCGATCAACCACGAGCCCGCCATCCTGCAGATCACCACGGGCAACATGTTCCCGGGTCGGCCGTCGATCGGCTCGTGGCTCTCGTACGGCCTCGGGGCCGTGAACGAGGAGTTGCCGGCCTTCGTGGTGATGACGTCGAAGATGCCGCACCGCACCAACGTGCAGGCGCTTTCGAACCGACTCTGGTCATCCGGCTTCCTTTCGCCGGAGCATGCGGCGGTCGCCTTGCGCGCCGGCAACGACCCCGTGCTGCACCTCGGTAACCCGCCGGGCATCGACGGCGATATTCGCCGCGCGATGATCGACGGCGTCAACGAGCTCAACCGGCAATTGTTCGACCGCGTCGGTGATCCGGAGACCAACGCGCGGATCTCGCAGTACGAGATGGCGTTCCGGATGCAGACCTCCGTCCCTGAGCTCACCGATTTCTCCAACGAGCCCCAGTCGACGTGGGACCTGTACGGACCCAAGGCCAAGGAGCCGGGCACCTATGCCTATAACTGCCTGATGGCGCGGCGCCTCGCCGAACGCGGCGTGCGCTTCACCCAAATTTTCCTGCGCAGCTGGGATCAGCACAGCAACCTGCCGAGGAACATCAAATTGATGGCCGAGGAGTCGGATCAGCCTAGCTACGCGCTGGTCACCGACCTCAAGCGGCGCGGGCTGCTCGACGAGACGCTCGTCATCTGGGGTGGCGAGTTCGGACGCACCTGCTACTCTCAGGGCGTGCTCTCGCGCGAAAACTACGGCCGCGATCACCACCCGCGGTGCTTCAGCATGTGGATGGCGGGCGGTGGCGTGAAGCCGGGCTTCAGCTACGGCGAGACGGACGACTTCTCCTATAACATCGTGAAAGACCCGGTGCACATCCGCGACCTCCACGCGACGATGCTGCACCTGTTCGGCCTCGATCATGCCAAGTTCACCCACAAGTTCCAGGGCCTCGACCAACGCCTCACCGGTGTGCTCCCGGCCCAGGTGATCGACGCCATTCTCGCCTGATGCTCCCGTCATCGAATTTTTCCCGTTGGTTCGCCACGGCGGGCGTCGTGTTGGCGGTCGTCGGCTGGACGCGCGCCGAGACCACCTTTTACCAGGCGCGCATCGCCCCGATCCTTGATCGCCATTGCGTGTCCTGCCACGGTCCCGAAAAGCAGAAGGCCAAGCTGCGGCTCGATTCCTTCGAAGCCGTCATGCGCGGCGCCGAATCGGGCGTGATGGTAAAGCCGGGTGACGCGCGCGGCAGCGAGCTTTTCCGCCGCATCACGCTGCCGGCTTCGGACGACGAGGTGATGCCGACCGACGGCAAGCCGCTCCTGTCCAAGGACGAGATCCGCAACATCGAGCTCTGGATCGCTGGCGGGGCTTCCGCCTCCAAGGTCGTGGCTGATTTTCCCGGTGCCCCGTCGCTTTCGCGCTTCAAGCCCGCCGAGCCGGCGCGCGCGCCCGACTGGCGCCCGCGGGCCGCGGAGATCGCCGCCCTCGAGACGAGGTATCACGTCCGGCTCGTCCCGCGCTCGCAGGTGCCGACCGATGGTCTCGTGCTCCGCACCGCCAGCGCCCCGGCGCGCTGTGATGATACGGTGCTGGCGGCGCTAGCTCCGATCTCGTCGTTGATCGTGGAAGCTGAACTTGCCCGCACGCGCGTCACGGACGCCGGACTGGCCGCGCTCGCCAGCTGGGAGAATCTGCGTGCAGTGGACTTAACCCGTACCGCCATCACCTCCACGGGTCTGGCGCCGCTGGCGCGACTCCAGGCCTTGGAGACTTTGAACCTTACTGAGACGGGGGTTGATGATGCAGGGGTGGCTCCGTTACGCGCCGTACCCTCGCTCCGTCGCCTCTGGCTGCACGGGACGAAGGTCTCACCTCCGGCTGGCGAGGGCGGATGACCGTATTGCTCTGGTACGTGCGGATTGTGGTGCGGGCCCTCCTGAC
>JBEGJD010000119.1:0-4760 GCA_041184765.1 Verrucomicrobiota bacterium
CGGACGTAGCCGGGGCAGACGAGCGTGACCTTGATGCCCTCGCGCCAGACCTCCGCGCGGAGGGAGTCGAAGTAACCGTGCAAGGCGTGCTTCGCGGCGGCGTAGGACGAGCGGCCCGGCGTGCCGAGGTAGCCCATGACGCTGCTCACCACGACGATGTGGCCGGACTGCCGCGCGAGCATCGACGGCAGCACCGCCTTGGAGAGAGCGACCGGTCCGAAGTAATCCACCTCCATGATGAGCCGCTCCACGGCTTCGTCGGCGTCCATCGCCCGAGCCCGCTGGCTCACGCCCCCGTTGTTCACGAGGACGTCGATACGTCCGGTCCGGTCCAGCACGCTGGCGACCAGCGCGGGAAACTCCGCCGTTCGAGTCAGATCCAGTGGCAAGGTGAGGTGTCGCTCCGGGTTGCGGCAGGAACGCCTGACGCGTTCCAATTCGTCCGGTCGCCGGCTGGAGAGGACGAGTTTCGCCCCCTCGGCGGCGAACGCACGGGCGCAGGCCTCGCCGATGCCCGACGAAGCGCCGGTGATCCACACTACCTGATCGGCAAACTTCATGCTGCTAAATTATTCCTTTGTCTCGTTGGTCCGACCGCGCGGCGTATCAGTCGACGCCCTTCTTTCCGGCCTTGGTGGCGGCCGTGCGGTACTCGGGCCGCTTTTGCAGCTGCTCGAGGTACGGCTTGTACTCCGGTGAGGTTGGCCACGGTCGGGTGGTCTGGTCTCCCGGTACAAGACGACCCTCGGGATAGTCGCGGCCGGCGACGCTGGCCTGCACCGACTCGTTCCACGCGAGCAACTCCTTGCTCAACCGCGCGGTGAGTTCCGGCTGGGAGGCGGAGATGTCCTTCTCCTCCCGCGGATCCGTCTGGAGATCGTACACCTCGAACTTCGGCTGGTTGATGTTGAGCGCGACGATCTTGTAGCGATTGCCGATCAGCGCGGCGCGGCGCGTATGGCGGAAGCCCATCGCTTGCGGCCGCTCCGGCAGTTCGTTGGTGAAGAGCGGCCGGATGCTGATGCCGTCGAGCGGCTTCAACAGGGCGGAGTCGGGAAGCTTGGTGATTTCCGCGATGGTCGGGAAGATGTCGAAAGTGCCGGCGGGGTAGGACGTGACCCGCGGCTTGTTGATGACGGCGGGCCATTCGATGAGGCCCGGGACGCGCAGGCCACCCTCATAAACAGAGCCCTTGAAGCCGCGCAGATGCCCCACGGTGCCGGGGCGGATTTCCGGCAGCCCGCCGTTGTCGCTGCAGAACCACAGCAGGGTGTTGTCCGCCAACCCGAGCTTCCGCAGGCCGGCGCGCAGGGCGCCGACGCTGCGGTCCATCGCCACGAGTTCGCCGTAATGATTGCGGGAGTTGCGCTCCAGCTGCGGGAAATCGCGCATGTCCTCCTCCGTCGCGATCATCGGCGCGTGCGGTGAGCCGTACCAGATGACGGTGAACGTCGGCCGGCCGGAGCCGCGGGCGCGCTCAAGGTGCTTCAACGCCTCGTCGACGATGATCTCCGAGGAATCGCCCTTGAACTCCTCCCACTTGCCCTTGCGGCTGAGGATCGGGTCGCGGTCGAAGAAGTTCGTGACCGAGAGCCACTCGTCGAAGCCGAACGAGCCGGGGCTGTGGGCGTCGTCGGCGAGGATCGGCGCGCCGGGCCCGCTGTAGCCGTTCAGGTGCCATTTGCCGAAGTGGGCGGTGAGGTACCCGGCCGCGCGGAGCCCCTGCGCGATCGTCTTCTCCTGGCGGCGCAGCGCGTAACCGTGGTTCTCGACGCCGCAGCGGTCGTTGCTGCGACCGGTCATCACCGTCGAGCGGGTCGGGGAGCAGTTGGGCGCGCCGGCGTAGAAGCGATCGAGTCGCAGGCCGGCCGCGGCCATCGCGTCAAGGTGCGGGGTCTTGAGCACGGGGTGACCGTTGTAGCTCGTTTCCCCCCAGCCCATGTCGTCGGCCATCACGAGGACGATGTGGGGGCGGGCGAGGTCGGTCGTGGCCGCGGACAGGGCGGCGACTCCGGCCAGAAGGGGGATGAGCAGGAGAGGGGATTTCATCGGGCGGATGCGGTTGCGGCTTAGAACGTCCCCTTCACGCCGATCGTCCAGAGCGACGCATAGTCGATCCGCTGGCGGAAGCGGGCCACGGCGGGGGTGCTCGGGCCGTAGATCTTCACGTCCTCGGTCGCGTCGCCGATATTCCGGAAATTGTAGAACAGCGCGATGCTGCCCTTGAGCGTGACTTCGCCGACGACGTCCACGTAGAGGCGTTTGGAGGTCCAGTTGAAGGTGCCGGGCTCGATGCTCGCACCCGTGACCACGTTGTTGCGGGAGGTGCCGCGGTAATTCCAGTTTACCCGCACGTTGTAGCGCGGCCGGGTGAGGCTCACGCCCCAGTTCATGCTGCGGGGGATAAAGCCGGCGAACGAAACGGTGTCGTCGCCGGTGACGCGCTGGGAGGTGGCGTTGGCGAAGACTTGCACGCCGCGCGCCCAAGGAGGGAGGAAGGTGAGGGCCTGCTTGTAGTTGAAATCGACCCCCTCCGTGCGGACGACACCGGGCACGTTGTACTGGGTTGCGACATCATATCCGCCGTACTCGCCCGGATCGATATCGTAGAGCGCGAGGAACTCCGGCGTGGGGGCGAAGACGGTCGAGCCGAAGAAGTTCTCGATGTTGCGGCGGAAGGCGCCGACCGAGAACTGGCCGACTCCCTCCAGATAGCGTTCGAGGCGCACGCTGACGGTGCGGGCGCTCCAGGCCTTGATGGCGGCGTTGTTCAGCGTGATGCGGTTGCCGGAGGAGGGCGGGTTGCTGGTGTCGGGCAGGGTGAAGCCGCCGGCGTACTGGTTGAAGTTGGGCCGGCCCACGGAGTGGTAGTAGGCGGCGCGGGCGATGAGGTTCTCCCGCAGGTTGTAACTGGCATTGAGGCTGGGGAAGAGACGCAGGTACTCCTTCGTGGTGCGCGCGCCGCGGTCGAGGTACGTGAGTTGGGAGACGCCGAGCGCGTTGGTCGTGGGCACGATCAGCAGGGGCGCACCGGTGGCTCCCCGGAGAATCCGGCCTTGCGCGTCGCGCTGGTAGTTGAGGGTCGGGTCGCTCAACGGACCCTCGCCCTCGACATTGGTCTGCTCGGCCCGGACGCCGCCGACGAGCTTCAGGCGGTTCTGCAGCAAGCCGAGGTCGCCGCGCACATAGAGTGACGAGATGAGCTCCTCGGCGCGCTTCGAAGCGGCGACCTGGTTCCGGTAGAGCGTGTTCGTGTTGAGGGAGTATTGCCCGGGGTTCGCCACCCAGTGCTCATAGATCTTGCGGTTGCTCGGGGTCTCCAGCCGCGGGAAGCCGAACGGCAGGATGCGTTGCGAATAAATCGGGTCGAAGAACGGCACCGGACTGTCGTCGCCACCCGCCGGCACGGTGCTGGCCCGTCCGTCCTTGCCGAGGAAGCTGTAGGTACCTGTGCCGCCGCGCAGGTCCCGCGTGCTTTGCCGGAGATCAAAGCCGGCCTTCACGATGAACGGCAGGCGGGTGGCGAAGGCCCGACGCACGCTGCCGTAGGCGGAGCGTTGCCGGTCCACGTTCACGTCATCCTGCGTGGTCGTGGAAACCATCGCGTAGTTGGAGAGCGCGTAGGGATCGACCGGCGCACCGCTTTGTCCGTCGCGCACCGCGATCTCGCCGGGCCGCAGGTAGAAGATGCGGTTGAAGTCGATCGTCACGTTGGAGCGCTGCATGGTGACGTTGCGGAAGTAGCCCTGCCGCAGGTCCGGGTTGCCGTCGTCCTGCAGCGAGTAGCCGAAGCCCAGGTCGCCCTTCCAGACGGGGCCGTCGTGGCGCCACACGATGGTGGGCATGCGGGTGCGGTTGAAACGGTTTCTTTCCTGATGGGCCGAGGTGAGCACGCCGGCGCCAGCGGTGCCGCGCACGGCATCGACGCTGAACGCGCCGGGGGCGACGGCGCCCGCGTTAAAGGTCACGTTCGACACGATGTACTGCCCGTCGAACGAGGAGTACTGGAAGCCGAGGGTGACGCGGTCGCGCTCGGTGAACTTGTAGTCGACGCTGACGCCGAACGAGCGCCGGGTGGTGACTTTCGGGGCGTCCTGGATGAGATACTGGGAAAGGTAGGGGTTGCCGGGCGTGGTGTTAGGGAAAGTGGTGCCGTTCGTGGCGGACTGGACCCCGCGCCACGTCATGGTCGAGTTGTCCTGCGGCGAGTAGTTGGTCGAGGTGCCGGCCGACAGCGTGTAGCCGAACCGCTTGTTGACGGGAGCCACGTAGGAGATGTCGAAGCCGGGGTGAACGTTGCGCGTCGGGCTGGGCTTGGGCCCGGGGACCTTGTGGAACTCGCGGGCGTTGTCGCGGAGGATAAAATATAAGCTCGTGTTCAACACGGGCCGCACGCGCTCGAACGCGCTGCGCGGCACCATGTTCACCGAGCCGGCGAGGGCCGAGCCCTGCGATTCCGGAGTGGGTGAATAGGAAATCTCGATGCGGGACAGATTGTTGATCGAGACCATGTCTGACTGGACGTTGCGGCTGGTCGCGGCGCCGGGTGCGGAGGCGATGCTGAAGCCGTCGAGCGTCACCGGCACGTTGTCCGACGGCACGCCGTTGATGGAGATGTCGCGTGCGTTGCCGCCGGTGTAGTCGATGGTGACGCCCGGCAGAAACTTCAGGAACTCGGCGACGTTGCCCTCGGAGACGTTCCCGAACTCCTCGGTGGAGAGGACGTTCTTTATGTTGGAGGAGAAGCGCTGCTCGTTGAT
>JBEGJD010000120.1:0-2593 GCA_041184765.1 Verrucomicrobiota bacterium
GGACCGTCCTCGGAAACGGCAACGTCCCCGGCTCCACCACGCCGTACACGGCGAACCCGAGTTTCTTCACCGGCGGCGCGGAGAGCCGCTCGCCTTTCCTCATCGGCGCTCCCGGCGAAGCGCCGTACTGGACCATGGCGCGCTACACGGGAAACCCCTCCTCCCCGGCCGGAAATAATTTCTCCGTCACCGACCCGTTCGCCTCGTCGGCCTCGGGGATCGGCCTGCTCACGATGGGACCGGCCGAGACGTACACCGCCGCGCAGCAGCCGCTTTACAATTCCGTCGCCCGGCCGATCAACGACCGGTCGATCTACGATTGGACGCGGATCAACCTGGCCGGAAACGGCAAGGCGTGGGACGACGTCGACACCTACGCGGTCCAGCTCGACCAGGTGATCGTCAACACGTCGAAGCACACGCTCGCGGCGCAGGCCACGTTCATGCGCGAGGATTCCAAACGCCTGGAAAACCAGCCCATGGGTCCCGCCAGTGTGAACAGCAACGTCGGCCAGCTGCAGGTAGACGTGAACCAGGTCTTCCTCGACGGCACGCCCAATCCGTACTTCGGCCGCCCCTACCTGCGGAGCAGCGAGCCTTTCTTCCGCAATAAACCCCTGCGCTGGGACACCGCGCGCGCCCAGGCCGTCTACCGGCTCGATTTCTCGCAGGACAAGGGCTGGAGCAAGTGGCTCGGCACCCAGCAGCTCCTCGGCTATTACGAGTACAAGGACCAGAAGAACTACACCTGGACCTACCGCCACACCGCCCTGGGTAACGACAAGGCGTGGCAGCAGAAATACGCGAACACGCTCCTCGCCCTGCAGACGGTGTCCAACACCGATCCCCGTTACCTCATCAATGGCACCGCGATCGCCCCCAGCAATTACGGCCGGCTCAACGAACAGTACTATGTCGGCAGCACGCCGGGCGCCGGCATCCAGTACGCGCCCAGCCTGTTCCCGGAGGGCGCCGTGCTGCCCTACGTCTGGGGTCCCTCCTCCGACGCGATGTTCCGCGACGTCTCCGCGGTGGGCTTCACGCCGGGCCAGGGTGGCGGGCTCAACAACCTGAACTCGGTCGTGAAAACCAAGGGCGGCGTGCTGCAGAGCACCCTCCTCGGCAACCGGCTGGTCGGCACCTTCGGGCTACGCAAGGACCAGGTGAATGACCGCAACGCGCCGCTCGCGCTCATGACGCCGAACCTGCGCGAGTACGATTTCGCCGCGTCCAGCCGCTGGGTCGGCCCGTGGCGCGTGGCCGAGGGCAGCACGAAGACCAATTCGCTCGTGGCCCGCCCGTTCCGCGGCCTCGCCCTCGGGCGTGGCGAGGGCCGGACCGGGCTCAGCCGCGTGTTCGCCGAGGCGATCGGCGGCCTCAGCCTCACCTACAACTTCTCCGACAACTTCATCGCGCAGGGTCCCGCCTATGACCTGTTCCTCAAGCAACTCCCCAACCAGAGCGGCAAGAGCAAGGACCTCGGGTTCTGGCTGACGGTCCTCGATGGCCGGGTCTCGCTCCGCTACACTCGCTTCGACACCAAGCAGCTCGATCTGCGCAACGGCGACATCTCGACCATGGCGCAGCGCATCCTGCGTTACGAGGGCTTCGTCGCGAACGATTCCTACAACCTGCGGACGCAATCCACCGCGTGGCTGAGCGGCCTCGGCACCGGCGGGACCGCCACCAACGCGCAGGTCGCCACCGCGATCAAGATGCCGCTCGACCAGTACAACGGTCTCCAGGCGATCGCCACCGCGGGCACCTACGCCGCGGTCAACGACGCGCGCTCCCGCGGCCATGAGGTGGAAATCAACGTCAACACCACCCGCTACTGGACGCTCTCCGGGTCGGTCACCCAGACCGAGGCGCTCAACACGGCCGCCGGCGCCGCCGTGGACCAGTTCATCGCGGCCCGCATGCCCGTCTGGATGTCCCTCGAGGACCCGCGCTTCACGCCGACCGCGCAGACGATCGGCGGCGTCACCACCCCTTACGCCACCGGCCCGGTCAACCTCCCCGTCGGCCCCACCGGCCACCTGCTCTGGTGGTATATCAAGGGCACGCCCTTCAGCACCGTGGCCGGCTACAACGGCACGCAGTCGGCGGCGGACAATTTCGCCGTGAACGTCGACGCACCCATGGCCGTATTCCGCGCCCTGATCGGGCGGCCCCGCCCCCAGGTCCGCAAGTACTCGGCGAAGTTCAACACCCGCTACAATCTCGCCGGCGTCTCGGAGAGCCGGATACTCAAGAACATGACCGTCGGCGGCTCGCTGCGGTACGAGAGCCGCGGCTCGATCGGATTCTACGGCCTCGGCTACACCCAGGGCATGGACCTCACCCTGCCGCAGAACAAGATCCTGCAGCTCGATCCGAACCGCCCGATCTATTCCCCGCAGCAGGTCTACGTCGACCTGTTCACAAGCTACCGGAGGCGGTTCTTCAACGACCGGATCCGCGCGAACTTCCAGCTCAACGTGAAGAACGTGCAGGAGGGAGGCGGCGGCCTGCAGAAAACGCAGGCCTTCTTCGACGGCCGCGCCGCCACCTACCGGATCGTCGACCCGCGGCAGTTCATCCTGTCGGTCTC
>JBEGJD010000121.1:0-3117 GCA_041184765.1 Verrucomicrobiota bacterium
ATCGAGGGTGGCCGGGCCTACGGAGCCCGTCCCGTGCGGGCCTTGGAGCACCTCGCGACGACACATCCGCGATCGGCGTGGGTGGTCTTCACCGGCACCTTCGCCCTCCAGCGTTGGCTGCAGGATCACCCATTCCCGGCGATTCTGGTCGGGGCCGTTTTTCCCGGGATCGAGCTGCCCTCGATCGAATACGACCATGCGGCCATCGCTCGCCACGCCGCGGCCCGGCTCACGGCGGCCGGGCACGTCCGCACCGCCATCCTCTTGCGGCGCACAGGCTCCGCGGCCGACGCCACCACTTGCTCCGCCTTCGCCGCCGGGCTGCACCGCCACGCGCCGTCGCCGGTGGTGCTGGAACACGATGGCGGCATGACCAACATTTCCCGCCAGATCCGCCTGCTCGCGACCCTGCGTCCGCGTCCGACCGCTCTGTTTGTAACAAAGACCCTCGCGGTTCCTGCTGCTTACACGCTCCTTGCCGCGGCCGGCCTCTCCGTTCCACGCGATATTTCCGTGGTCTGCCGCGAGGACGATCCGTTCCTCGAGTATCTTTCACCATCAGTGGCGCGCTACGGCACCGATCCCGCCCTGATCGCCCGCAAGCTCACCGTCATGCTCGTCCGCCTAGCTTCCAACGGCCAACTCAAGCCGACGCACGACCTCCTGATGCCCCGGTTCCTTCCCGGAGCTTCGATCGCACCTCCACCTTCAGATCAGGTCCGGACCCACTCCGCCCGCTGAATCCGGATTCGCGTTGCTCGCCGGCGGTGATGTCGGATCGTGCGGCCATGCGGCCCCACTCCCCTATGACAGCTACCTGCGCCGGTCTTCCCATCCTTTCGTTTCTACTCCTATCGGGCCTTGCGCACGCCGGGGCCGCGGACGCGCCCGCCGACGCCCCGGCTCCAGCCCTGGTCGCCGCAGATCCCGTGGCGCGCATCCGTGACGAGGGCATGAACCGGTCCGAGATCATGCCGACGCTTCTCGCGTTGACCGACCTCAATGGTCCCCGGCTCACCGGATCCCCCGGTCTGCGCCGCGCCATCGAATCGACGCAACGCCGACTCGAATCGTGGGGACTCACGAACGTGCAGGTTGAACCATGGAGCGGCTTCGAACGGGGTTGGGCGCTGAAGGGCTTTTCGCTGCAGGCCTTCACCCCCGAGGCCACGCCCATCATTGCGCTCCCGAAAGCCTGGTCGCCCGGCGTACCCGGCGGACGGGTCGACGGCGAGATCGTGCACGTCGACATCAAGAAGGCCGAGGATTTCGAGCGGTACCGCGGCAAGCTGCGCGGCCGCATCGTGCTCGACGGGTCAATCGTTCCGCTGAAGGTCAGCTTCGAGCCGCTCGCTGCGCGCAAAACCGACGCGCAACTCCTCGCCCTCGCGAACTCCGACGGACTTGGCACCGGCGTCACCCGTCCGACCACCCCCAGCCCCATGGCCGATCCCGCTCAGCGCTCAGCGATCGCCCTCACCCCGCAACGCTACCGCTTCTTCGCCGAGGAGGGGGTCATTGCGCTGCTGCAACCCAGCACCCGCGGAGAGGCCGGCGCGCTTTTCGCCGGGGCCGCCGCGGTCTACGGCCCGGACGCCGGACAAAAGCCCGCTGAGGAGCCATCCGCCACCGGCACACCCACGCCACCGCGCGGCTCGCCCGTGTGGAAGAAGGATTGTCCTCCCATCATCCCCCAGGTCGTCCTCGCCAACGAGCACTTCAACCGCCTGGCGCGACTCGCCGCCAACGGCACCCCGCCGCGCGTCGCGCTGGAACTCTCCGCCGAATATCTGACCGAGGACGTGCCGGCCGCGAACGTCATCGCCGAGATTCCCGGCACCGACCGCTCATCGGAGGTCGTGATGCTCGGCGCGCACCTCGATTCCTGGCACGGCGGCACCGGCACGACCGACAACGGCACCGGCTGCGCCGTGGTGCTCGAGGCGGTGCGAATCCTGAAGACCCTCAAGCTCGAGCCGCGACGCACCATCCGCCTCGCGCTATGGAGCGGCGAGGAGCAGGGCCTGCTTGGCTCGAAAGCCTACGTCGCCCGGCATTTCGGGGAACCTCCTCCCGCCCCCGCCGGCGCCGGCACCCGTGCGGGACCGCCACCCATCGGCGTCACCAACCGGAAGGCCGGTTACGACCAGTTGTCCGCCTACTACAACCTGGACAACGGCGGCGGCCGAATCCGCGGGATCTACCTGCAGGGCAACGAGGCGCTGCGCGGCGTGTTCCGCGACTGGCTCAAGCCCCTGCGCGACCTCGGTGCCGAAACCGTGACACTCTCCCGAACCGGATCCACCGACCACGCGAGCTTCGACAACATCGGGCTGCCCGGCTTCCAGTTCATCCAGGACGACCTCGAGTACCGCACCCGCACCTGGCACGGAAACATGGACGTCTACGACCGCGCCATTGAGGAGGACCTTCGCCAGGCCGCCGTGGTGATGGCGACCTTCGTCTACCAGACTGCCATGCGCGACGACCTCCTCCCCCGCAAACCCCTCAACGCCTCCGCCGAGATACGCCCCGGGACGGGAAAGAAGCGGGGCGGCAAGCAGGCGAGCCAGCCCAAGCGTCCGGATTGAGCGCCGGTCCGCCGCTTCGTGCGGTCTCGCGCGGTGCTCATCTTGTCTCCCTGGGAGACATGTTTGTTCTACGTGCCTTACACTCATGGTCTTCTCAGGGTCGGGGCTTAACCCCTCCCCTGTACCATGAGGATATTCATCCAAAGTCTCTCTCTGTCCGCAATCGCCCTAGGGGCCGCGCTGTTTTCCGCGCCCGCGTTGGCCCAGTCCGAGGGTAACATCACCGGACTGGTCATCAATGCCGCCACCGGCAACGCCCTGAGCAACGCGGTCGTCAGCGTCACGAGTACCGATCGCAGCGCGGTCACCGACCTCGACGGACGGTTCACGCTCCTACGCGTGCCCACGGGTCAACGGACGCTCCAGGTCACCTACCCCGGCCTGAATCCGGGAAGCGCCACGCTCACTGTCGCCTCCGGCTTGAACCTGGTGCCTCAGATCGCCCTTTCGTCCGAAGTCTACCGGCTGGACTCCTTCGTCGTCGCCGGAGTGCGCGAGGGGAATTCCCTCGCCATCGCCGCCCAAC
>JBEGJD010000122.1:0-4179 GCA_041184765.1 Verrucomicrobiota bacterium
CTTCAGTTCAATTCCGGATCCTCCGGCTCCCCCGCAAGCAGGCGCCACTCGGAACCCTCGCGGCCAAGGACCGCGCGCCAAAGGCTGTCGTCCTGCGGATGGGAAAGCAGATCCCCCGGCACGTCGGCTACAATCCACGTGCTGGACTTCATCTCATTCTCCAGCTGGCCGGCGGACCATCCGGAGTAACCGAGGAAGGCGCGAACGTGAGTGCCCTCCTCCGCCAGAAGCTCGGTGGCGTGGGAGGGCTCGATGCCGAAGTGCAACCGGAAGCCGTCGGGGCGCGACTGCCACGCCGCGAGGACCAATTGCTCGGGCTGGACCGGACCGCCGCGGAAAACAGGCACCTTCGCCAGTGCGGTGAGCGCGAACTCCCCGCTGAGCTCGGCGAGGCGTTTGCCGGCGGGACGGTTAAGCACGACGCCCATCGCGCCCTCCGCGTTGTGCAGAGACATCAGGACCACGCTGCGCCGGAAGTTCGGGTCAATGAGCTTGGGGTGCGCGAGCAGCAGGGAGCCGGCGACGGTTTCCTTGGTGGTTTGACGAGGTGCGCGCATGTCGGGCGGTACGCGTGAAAGCTCAGAGCCGCAGGATCTTCACTCCCGCCTCTGCGAGCAAAGGCGCGACCAGCGGGTCGTTGTGGTAATCGTGCCGGTACTTGATGCGCTCGATGCCCGACGCGGCGAGGATCTTGGCGCAATTGATACACGGATAGTGGGTGATGTAGGCGACGCAGCCTTCGACCGAGCTGCCGCGCCGCGCGGCGTCCGCCACCGCATTCTGCTCCGCATGAACCGTGGCCTGCTCGTGCCCGTCCCGCAGCAGCGAGACGTGCGGCGTGGAAGGCAGAAATCCATTGTAGCCCGCGGCGACAATCCGGTTGCGCCGCTCGCCGCCCGTGACGATCACGCACCCCACGTGCAGCCGCTCGCAATTGGAGCGGGAAGCGATCAGGACCGCGGTCGCCATGAAGTATTCGTCCCAAGACGGCCGGTGCGGGAAGTGCGCCGCCGCGCCCTCGATCAGGTCGACGGGGGACTTGCCCACGGGCTCGGGAGACGCGGCGGAACTCATGCGCGGCGGAAGTTGGCGGGCGGTTCCCGCTTGGTCAACCCGCCGGGCCACGGGTTGACCGGCGCGCGCCGCGGCGCCTAATTCCACCATGGCCCGTCTCTCCGATCTCGTCGCATATTGCGACACCCGCACCCGCCGCTCCGCGTTCAAGGACGCCCCCGGCGCCTGGAACGGCCTGCAGTTGGCCAACGAAGGCCGCGTGACGAAAATCGGCGCCGCCGTGGACGCCGGCGTCGAACCCTTCCGCCTCGCGACGGCGGCGGGCGTGGATTTCCTGATCGTGCACCATGGCATGTACTGGGACATGCCCCGCCCGGTGACCGGCCCGGTCTACGAACGATTCGCGACGCTGATCCGCGGGAATTGCGCCCTGTACTCCAGTCACCTGCCCCTCGACGGCCATCCGGAGATCGGCAACAACGCGCTGCTCGCCGCCCAGCTGGGGCTCCGGCGCCGGCGACCGTTCCTTGTGCGGGACGGCGAGGCCATCGGCTGCGTCTCCGACGCCCGGTTCGGGCGTGCGTTGCTGAAAACGAAACTGGAGTCTCTCTACCCGCGGGTGACCGCGATCGAGTGCGGGCCGGAGCGGATCCGCCGGATCGCATTCTGCAGCGGCGCGGGCAACAGCGCGGTGCCGGAGATGGCGGCGGCGGGAGCGGACACCCTCGTGACCGGCGAGTTGCGCGAGGAGTGGTTCAACCGCGCGCAGGAGGAGGGCCTGAACCTGTTCTGTTGCGGACATTACGCCACCGAGGTGCACGGCGTGAGGGCGCTGGCGGCGGAGCTCGCCCGCCGCTTCCGGCTGCCGTGG
This sequence comes from Verrucomicrobiota bacterium, assembly GCA_041184765.1. Classification (GTDB taxonomy): domain Bacteria; phylum Verrucomicrobiota; class Verrucomicrobiia; order Opitutales; family Opitutaceae; genus ER46. The sequence goes on from JBEGJD010000122.1 coordinate 1,886, forward strand.
GAATTCATCGCCACGGGAAACCCGCTGTAAGGTCCGCGCCGGAGCTTCCCGCTTGCCGCGCCACCCGCCCCACCCTGACTCTGCGACCATGAAGAAGATCGCGATCCTCAACGGTCCGAACCTCGACCGGCTCGGCAAGCGCGAGCCCGAGATCTACGGCCGCGCGACGTTGGCCGACCTCGAGGCCGCGCTGCGCGCGGAATTCGGCGGGCAGACGCAGCTGGAGTTTTTCCAGTCCAACCACGAGGGCGCGTTGATCGACCGCATCGCCGCGCTGGCCGACGCCAAGTTCGACGGCCTGGTGCTCAACGGCGGCGCCCTCACCCACACGAGCGTGGCTTTGCGTGACGCCCTGCTCGGTTCGCACCTTCCAGCGGTGGAGGTCCACATCTCGAACCTCTACCGGCGGGAGGAGTTCCGGCACACGTCGCTGACGGCGCCGGCCTGCCTCGCGGTGATCAGCGGCCTCGGGCTCGAGGGCTACCACGCGGCGATCCGCTTTCTCCTCAAGCGCTGATGCCGGAGCCCACCGATCCCCTCTGGCTCGTCTGCCACACCAAGCCGCGCTGCGAGAAGAAGTTCGCCGCTCTGCTGCAGGCGGAGAAATTCGAGCACTACCTCGCGCTGGTGCAGAGTGTGCGCCGCTACGGCACGCAGACGAAGCGCTTCACCAAGCCCCTCTTTCCCGGCTACGTTTTCGCGCAGGTGCCCGCCGAGGTGAAGGCACGGATTTACCAGCAGGATCTGCTCGTCCGCGCCATCACGGTGGAGGATGTTCCGAAATTCCTCCGCCAGCTGGAGGACGTGAAGACGATCGTGTCGTCGGGCTTCGAGCTTTCGGTGATGCCGCTGCTCACCAAGGGCCGCCGCGCGCAGATCGTGGGTGGCCCGCTGCACGGGTTGGAGGGCGTGGTCGACGACCCCGCCAACCCGAAGGGCATCATCCTGTCCGTCGACGTGCTGCAGCAGGGCCTTCTGGTGAAGGTCCCCGCGGCAAACCTGCGGCCGCTGCCCTGAAAAGCCGCCGCGGGCAAACCGCGGCGGCCCCCGTCGTCACGCCTGACCGGAGGCGGGCGCCGACGACTTCGAGGGGTTACGGAAAAAGATCACGAAGAGCACGAGAACCGCGAGCGCGCCCCAGGCCGGCGTGAGCCAGATGGCCTTCCAATCGTGGGCGAGGCCCGCGGCGGTGGGCTTGGCGAGGGCGTGCTTCGCGAGGACCTGGCCGGCGAGCAGCGTGCCCACGAACGAGCCGACGCCCCAGAGGATGAAGGCGATGAGGCCCTGCGCAGCGCCGCGGATACGCTCATTGGCCTCCTCATCGACGTAGAGCTGGCCCGCGATGAACAGGAAGTCGTAGCAGGCGCCGTGCAGCAGGATAGCGGCGAAGATCAACGCGGTCTGCGTCCCGCCGCCGTCGGCGCTGAAGCCGAGGGCGAAGTAGCGGGCGACCCAGCAGGCGATGCCCATGAAGATCGTCACCTTGTAGCCGAACCGGCGCAGGAAGAACGGCAGCAGCAGGAAGAAGATGACGTCAGAAACCTGCGCGAGGGAGGTCTTCTCCAGCATGTTGGTCCACTTCAGCTCGGACAGGTAAACGCCGAGATTCACGAAGTAGAAGTAGAGCGGGATACAGATCAGGAACATGCACAGGATGAAGATCGCGAACGAGGGCTTTTTCAGGAGCGCGAGTGCGTCGAGTCCGAGGATCTCTCCGAGGCTCACGTTGGCGCCGGTCTTCTTCGGCGGCGTGTGCGGCAGCGACAGCGAGAACAGTCCGAAGACGATCGAGGCGCCGCCGGCCAGGTAGAACTGCACCGGGGACTCCGCGCTAGCGATGAAGCCGAGGCCGAAAAGGCCGGCGATCCAGCCGACCGCCGAGAGCATCTTCACCCGCGGGAAATCCACCTTCGGGTTGGTGAGGTGGGTTAGAGAGAGGGAATTGCCCAGTGCGAGCGTCGGCACGTATAGCGCGCAGTAGACGATCAGCATCGGGTAGAACGACGCGAACGTCGTGCACCGCGGGATGAGGCAGAGGACCACCCCGCCGAGCAGGCCGCAGACCGAGAGGATCTTCTCCGAAGCGAAGAAGCGGTCGGCGATCAGGCCGACGAGAAACGGCGAAATCATCGCGCCGATGGCGAAGGCGCCGTACGCGAGGCCGATCTGGGCGCCCTCGAACTTGAGGGTGACCGCGAGGTAGGGGCCCATGCTCACGTACCATGCTCCCCAGATGAAGTACTGGAGGAACATGAAGATGCTGAGCCGGGTTTTGAGGGAGGATGAATCACTCA
>JBEGJD010000123.1:0-8783 GCA_041184765.1 Verrucomicrobiota bacterium
CGATTGCGGCGTTTTCGTGACTCGGGCCGGGACCAGCGCGGTGAAATCCTCCTGGCAATGGGGATCCGCGCGGTTCGCCGGCCGCGTGGTCGTGCTGGTCGATCGTGGCACGGCTAGCGCCGCGGAAATTTTTGCGGCGGTGCTGCAAGACCACGGCCGCGCAACCGTGATGGGTCGGCCCACGGCGGGTGCGGTGCTGGCCAGTTGGTTTTACGAGCTGCCCGATGGCGGGCAGCTGCAGCTCAGCCGCGAGGACTACCTCGCGCCCAAGGGACGCCGGCTGGAGGGCAGGGGAGTTGAGCCGGATATTGCCGTGCCGCGCACCTTGGCGGATCTGCGCGCTGGGCGGGACCCTGATATCGACGCGGCTCTGCGCGCGATTGGCGTCACCGGTGCGGCCGGAGGCGTCCCTTGACGCGCGCGCGGCGCGCGTGCCACGGTCTCCCCGATTTTTCCGACGAATGCCCAAGAAGAAATCCCGCCCGCAAGACGACCAGCCTGAGTTGCCCCTCGGGGGCGCCCCTGTTCCGGCCGCGGAATCCGCCCCGAAGGCCGATCCGGCGAAGACGGATTCGCCAGCGACCGCGAAGGTAGAAGAGGCAGCCTCCCCCGCGGCGGCGGCTTCCGCGGAACCACCGGCGCCACGTCCTCGGGTGGGCAAGGTCCAGGACGAGCCCGCTCCGCTCGCGCGGAGTTACCGGAACTGGTTCCTCGAGTACGCGAGCTACGTCATCCTCGACCGGGCGGTCCCGCATCTCGACGACGGCCTCAAGCCCGTGCAGCGCCGGATCCTGCACACGCTGTGGGACATGGACGACGGGCGTTTCCACAAGGTGGCCAACGTCGTCGGCCGCACCATGTCGCTGCATCCGCATGGCGATGCCTCGATCGGCGCCGCGCTCGTCGCGATCGGCCAGAGGGCTTTCCTGATCGAGCCGCAGGGCAACTTCGGCAACTCGCTCACGGGTGACGACGCCGCGGCGCCCCGTTACATCGAGGCGCGACTCACGGGCTTCGCCAAGGAGGTGCTCTTCAATCCGAAGACCACGACGTGGCAGCTCAGCTACGACGGCCGCGCCCGCGAGCCCGTCACCTTGCCGGCGAAGTTCCCGATCGTGCTGTTGGAGGGTGCCGAGGGCATCGCCGTGGGCCTCGCGACGAAGATCCTGCCGCACAACTTCAACGATCTCTGCCGCGCGGCTATCAACCACCTTCAGGGAAAAACGTTCCGCATCTTCCCTGATTTCCCTTCGGGCGGCATCGCCGACTTCTCGGAGTACAACGACGGTGAGCGCGGCGGTAAGGTGAAGGTCCGCGCGCGCATCGAGGTGCGCTCCAAGCAGCAGCTCGCCATCACGGAGCTGCCGTACGGGATGACGACGGAGTCGCTCATCGAGTCGATCCTTGCCGCCAACGCCAAGGGCAAGATCAAGGTCCGCCACGTCGACGACAACACCGCCGACAAGGTTGAGATCCTCGTTCACCTTCCGCAGGGCGCCGATCCCGAGCAGGTGACGCAGCAGCTCTACGTGTTCACCGGCTGCCAGCAGAACCTTTCGCCGGCGGCGTGCGTGATCGTAACCGACGAGAAGACGGGTGAGGAGCGGCCCGAGTTCCTCGGCGTCCGCGAGATCCTCAAGCGCTCGGTCGATCGCACCAAGGCGCTGCTGAAGCAGGAACTTGAGATCCGGCTCGGCGAGCTCGAGCAGCAGTGGCATTGGGACTCGCTGGAGCGCATCTTCATCGAGGAGCGCATCTACCGTCGGATTGAGAAGTCGAAGACGTGGGAGAGCGTGCTCGAGGAGATCCGCGAGGGCCTGAAGCCTTTCGTGAAAAACCTGCGCCGCGAGGTGACCGACGACGACATCACCCGGCTCACCGAAATCCGCATCAAGCGCATCTCGGCCTACAACCGCTTCCAGGCCGACGAGCAGATCAAGCGCATCGAGGAGGACATCCGCGAGACCAAGGCCAACCTGCGCAACCTCACCGCGTTCGCCGTCGCCTGGTTCGAGATGCTCCAGGAAAAGTACGGCAAGGGCCTCAAGCGCCGCACCGAGTACGACGAGATCGAGCAGATCAACGCCGCCGAGGTCGTTTCCGCCAACCAGCGCCTCTACGTCAATCGCGAGGACGGCTTCATCGGTCTCAATTGGCGGCAGCACGAGTTCGTCCAGGAGTGCACGATCCTCGACAGCGCGCTCACGATCATGCGCGACGGCTCGCTCAAGGTGTCCAAGGTGGCCGACAAGGTCTTCATGGGTCGCGACATCATCCATTGCGCGGTGCTCCCGAAGGACGGCGACACGAACTTCTACACGATGGTCTACCAGGACAAGGAGTCCGGTAAGGCCTTCGCCAAGCGCTTCCAGATCGGCGGCCTTTCGCGCGACAAGCTCTACCCGCTGGTGAAAAGCGAAGGCTCCAAGGTCATCTACCTGGAGGTCAGCCGCTCCGAGAAGGAGATGCCGAAGAAGCTCACGATCCACATCGACGGCCGCAGCGGCGCGCGCGTGCGTGAGGTGGAGTTCGACCTCACAGCCCTGCCGGTCAGCAACCGCGCCGCCAAGGGCGTCACGGTGACGAAGTGGCAGGTGAAGGAAGTGAAGCGCGCCGACCTCGCGCTCCGCTGAAGCGCCGCCCCGGGCCGGCCTGTTCCCCTCTTCAACTCCCCCGCGCGAATTCCGGCGCCTCCCAGGGTTTGTCACGCCATCCGTGACAAAAGCCGGGGCCGGGCGGTGGATTGACAGCGCGGTGCGTTCCGGTGGGGTCGGGGGATGAGTCCCGAGCAGGCGCGCGAGTTTGACGCGCTCGTTGTCGCCAATCTGGAACGATGGTTCCGGCGGAACGGTCATGCGCCGGTCGCGACCGCGGACCTCGCCGGGGCGGCGGAACGGCTGCGCGCGCTGCTGGCGGAGAAAGGACTGCCGCGCATTCCGCCCGGTGGGCGTCCGGAGGAAGCCGGTGAGTTGCCGGCCGAGGAGTGCGCTGCGATGGAACGGTGCGTGCTTGGTCCGTTGGGGATGGACGAACGCTGGGCGACGCCGGTGCGGCAATTGGTGAAGGCCTGCCTGCAGCCGGAGTTCCGACGTTGCCGGGATTCCTACCGGGAGCGCGAGGCCGACGGTTCATGCCGGAGGCAGCAGGCCGGCAAGGCGCGGGGTCGGCTCAGCGGCTCGCCTTGTGTTGATTGCCCGTACTGGCTCGAGCTCAGCGCCGAGCAGCACGCGCGGGTGGTGCGGGACGGTTGGGCGGGAGACGTTGCCGCCTTCGAGTCCGACGCCGAGCTCTACCTGCCTTCCGATTTCCGGGCTTTGCGGAGGCACGTGCGCGCCTGCGCCCAGGGGTAGGGCGGGGTGCCGGTGGAATGCCCCCTCACAGCACCTGCCGGCTGATGAGTTGGTCCCAGAGTTCGAGCAGGAGGTCCTCCTCGTCGGGATGCGCGGCGAGTTCTTTGTGGAAGAGTGGCTCGAGCGCCGCTTTCGGGTCCTCGCCCTGCTCTCGCGCCCGTGTCGCCCGCGCCATGGCGGCGCGTTTGAAGGCGGAGCGTTCCCATTCCGTTCGCATCGGATGCTCTGACAGACGCTTCAGGGGCCCAAAGGTTTTGCCGCCCGCGCTTCGCCGGCCGGAGGTGAATCACCCGCCACGGCGCCTCGCTTGACCGGAGCAGCCGCGGCTGGGCAGGGTGGGGCATGCCCCGCCGATTACTCCCCCTGTTGCTGGCGGCCGTGATCGCCAGCCTCGCCCACGGCGCCGAGCGCGCGCTGACCTCCTTCACGAAGCAGCACCTGGAGAAATTCTACTGGAGCGAGGGCGCGGCGCTCGGCGACCTCAACCGCGACGGCAAGCCCGACGCCGTGTTCGGCCCCTATTGGTGGGAAGGGCCGGACTTCACGCGGCGCCACGAGATTTACGCGCCGACGCGCACGACGACGGTGAAAGACCCCGATGGCTCCGAGCGCACCTTTCCCGGGTACGAGGGCGGGTTCGGGCGGAAGAACGCCTACTCGACGGACAACTTCTTCGCGTTCGTCCACGACCTGAACGGCGACGGCTGGAACGACGTCCTGACCTACGGACTGCCGCACACACCGGCCTACCTCTACCTCAACCCGGCCGGTCGCGCCGGGCATTGGTCGCGCTTCACTGTGCTCGATGAAGTCGACAACGAGTCGCCGACCTTCACCGACCTGACGGGCGACGGCCGGCCCGAGATCGTCTGCGTGAACGGCGGCAATTTCGGTTACGCTTCGCCCGATTGGTCCAACCCGACGGCGAAATGGCGTTTCACGCCGATCTCCGCGGGCGGTGGCTGGCAGCGGTACACGCACGGGCTCGGGGTCGGCGACGTCAACGGCGACGGGCGGCTCGACGTGGTTTTCAAGGACGGCTGGTTCGAGCAGCCCGCTTCGCTGGCGGGGAATCCGGCTTGGCGCCTGCATCGGGCGGTTTTCGCGCCGGCGGCCGCGCAGATGCATGTCTACGATGTCAACGGTGACGGTCGGGCGGACATCGTGACCTCGCTCGCCGCTCACGGCTTCGGTTTCGCGTGGCACGAGCAGCTGGCGGAACGCGACGCAGCGGGATCGCCGGTGTTTAAGGCGCACATCTTCATGAACCAGCGTCCCGAGGATAACCGGTACGGTGTCGTGTTCTCCGAGATCCATGCGGTGGAGCTGGTCGACGTCGATGGCGACGGACTGAAGGACATCGTGACCGGAAAATGTTTCTGGGCGCACGGTCCGACCGGCGCGCCCGAGGCCAATGCACCGGCGGTGCTCTATTGGTTTCGACTCGCCCGTGGTCCGGGCGGGCAAGTCGACTGGGTGCCGCACCTGATCGACGACGACTCCGGCGTGGGCCGGCAGGTGGGGCTTGGTGACGTGAACGGCGACGGCCGGCCGGATATCATCATCGGTAACAAAAAAGGGGCGTTCGTCTTCACGAACACCCGGCGCGCGGTCTCCGAGGAGGAGTGGGCGCGCGCGCAGCCCAAGGTGCTGTTTCCCGACGCTGGCCGAAACGCGCTTTCGGTGAAGGATGTGCTGGTGCACACGCAGCGCGCCGCGGATGTGACAAAGGCGAAGGCGGCGGCCGCGGATAATCCGTTGTTACCGGGAAATGGGTCGCTGCCGTCCGGTCGTGATGGCCGTAAGCTGAACCTGGATTTCGAGACGGGCGACTTGCGGGACTGGAAGGCGGAGGGCGCGGCGTTTGTCCGGCAGCCCGTGTTGGGCGACGCGGTCGTCGCGCGGCGGCCGCCCATGAAGAGCGGGCATGTGGGGCGGCATTGGATCGGGACCTACGAGAACGGACTCGGCGACGGCGCGACGGGGACGCTGACGAGCGAACCGTTCACGGTTTCCGCGCCGTGGGCGGGGTTCCTGCTGGCGGCGGGGGCGTTCGAGACCACGCGGGTGGAGTTGCTTGATGCCGCCGGCGGCGAGGTGCTCTTGAAGCTTTCCGGTGTCGACGTGCGTCGCTTGGCGCCGGCGACGAAGAACACGGAGACGCTCAGCCCGGTGATCTTGGATCTGCGGTCCTTGGCTGGTCGCGACGTGCGTCTGCGGTTGGTCGACGAACAGGCTGGGGGAGCCTGGGGACATCTGAATTTCGACGACTTCCGTTTCTATGTGGATAAACCCGAGTGGCCCGGCGCGCCGGTCGCGGCGGGTCGCTGATTCATTTTCCCGCCACCGGTGGGATGTGTCCCCTCGGATCGGGAGACCGACGCGGGTTGCCTGCGTCCGAATCTTTGCCTCTCTCCCAGTGAACTTCCCTTGAATTTCGCAGGGTGATCTTACCGCCGCTTGGATCACCTCCAAGTTTTCCAGCGTGCCTCGCGCACCTACTGATCCGGGAGACACCAGAATCTGACGAAACTTTCGGAAGATGTGGCGCGGCCAGGCAGCCGAATCGTCGATCGCGCCACGGGATGGCGCCGGCGACTCATTTCCCCGGCACCGGCTGACTCGCCAGCAATGCCATACCCAAGGGTCGTTGCGCGCTGGCTTTGGCTGCGGTCCCGCCGAGAAAACTCTCGAGCCGCGTTTGCACCGCGGGTCGGTGTCTTCCGAGACGGCCCCAGCGCAGCACGGCGTCGGCGTACGTGTTGAACTTCACGTTGGGGCCCGCGCGGTCGCCTACGCGGTCGTCGGCCAGCAGCACCAGTCGCAGCAGGGTCGACTCGACCGCCGCCAGGTCGCCCCGGTCGAACACGATGCCGCGTTCGTGGCAGAGAACCAGGAAGTCCACGTTGATCGAGGCATGGGAGATGTCCTCGAACGCCTTGTCTTCGCCGGTGAGCGGCGGCCAATAGCTCCAGACCGACGAGCCGTCTGGTCCGGCGCGCAGCCGGTTTTTCATGAACCGCGCGAGGCGCTCGATCCGCTCGCGGTGGTCCGGCCGTCCGGTGGCGTCGTCGATCGCGATCCACGCGCGGGCGAGCGCGTTCTGCATGTTCAAAGGCAGGTGTTTCCCGAGGTAGGGGCAAACCATGTGGCCTTCGCCCGCGCCGGGGCCATCCCGGTATTCGCCTGCGAAGGCTGCGACCGACTCCTCCGTCGCGCGCAACAGACGCGCGGCGTCGGCGCCGAAGCGGTCCTTCAGCGCCGGATCCCGGCCGACCGTGGCGGCGAAACCTGCCATCGGTGCGGCGAGCATCCCGGTGTGCACGGCCCAGGCGAACCGCCGGTCCTTCGAGTATTTCGTCGAACCCCAGGCGGGCATCACGCGCCCGCGCACCTCGTCACGCAGGTTCTGCCGGTCGTCGCGCGATGCGAGCACGTGATCGGCGAGCGCCACGAATTGCGCGGCGTGACGCGGATCGCGTCCCGTCTCCAGCATTTCGGCCAGCGCCGCCAGCAGATAGCTTTCGCCCCACGCGAGCGAGCCGCCCTCCGGGGTCACAGGCTTGCGGACAGCCTGTCGCACCGCGGGTTCAACCAACGCATCAAACTCCGCCTGCCGGGCCGACGGGGCAGCGCGCAGGGGAATGAGCGCGGAGGCCGCGAGCGCGAGTGCCGTTAGCAGGAGCGATTTTCGCGGTGAGACGGGCCTCATGACGCCTCCGATTTGGATGATCTCCCGAGGAGCGGGCTTGCGTCGCGCGTTCGCTAGGTCCGCTCACCACGTCAACCGGCGGGAGACGCTGTTGCCGGCGACGTCCTGCAACGTGACTTCGAGCGAGGAGGCGTTGGCGACGCGCGCGAGCGGTACTTCCAGCACGAACGTCTCCTCGCGGCCGTCGCGCACGCCGTCCAGCGGTTGTTCGACGGTCTCACGGTGGTTGTTGCTGAAGACCACCTCCATCCCTTCCAGCAGCGAAAGGCGGTCCCGGCCACGAACGGTCACCACGATCGCGTCCGCGGTGCGCACGGCGGTCGCGTTCAGGATTTCCGGCGGCGAGTGGTCGATCACGAGCTGGTCGGTCTCGAAGGTCTGACGCAGGCGATCCGGGGCGGGGCGGGGGGCGGTTTCCGCCGAAACCAGGCGGGTGAAGTAAATGCCCTCGGGAAGCGCGCGGGTGTCGAATTGCGCGAAGGTCTCGCGGGCGGAGGTCACGAGGTCGATCCATTGCTCATCGCCTTCGCGGCGGATGGAGAAGGTGTGCAGCAGGTTGTCGCCGTCGGGATCCGTCACCGTCCACAGGATAAGCTGTGTGCCGGGGCTGGGTACGACGGAACTGTTCAGAAAGGCGTTGCGGCGCCGGTCGTCATCCTTGGGCGTCTGCAACAATTGGTTCAGGGAAATGCTCGCCGGCGGCGCGGGCTCGGGGGAGGGGATGATTCCGTAGCCGTGGACCAGCGTGCGGTATTCCTGCAGGAGAGGCCGGCGGTTCTGCGGCAGCACGAAGAGGGTGGCCCGGTCGACCTCGACTTCAGGTTTTTCCGGCAGGGTTAGGCGGAGCCGGAGGTAACGGCCACGCAGGGTGTTGGAACGCCAGCCTTCGTCCGCTTCCGCGGCTAGGCGCGTCCACGGTCCCCAGCCTTCGACTTCGTCGCTGCCGGCGCTGGTGCGGACCTCGGCGGAGACTTCCGCGGGGGCCAGCCCGCGCAGGCGTCCGAAGCGGAGGGCGCCGAACGCCGACGGATGACCCAGGTCGAGGCGGCGCGTCTAGGCCGAGCGATCGCCTTTGGCGGCGAAATCCAGCAGAGCGAGCCCGGGCGCGTTGTTGCGCAACACCAGATACCGGTCGGCGCCCAAGGTACCGGAGAACAGGGGAACAAGGTGGTTCAATTGCGCCGAGGCGCTGCCGGGGAAGGTGAGCGCCTGGCGCGCCTTCAGGTCGTAACCGCTGATCTCACCTTGTTCGCCGCCGGCGAGGATCAGGATGTCGCCGCGCCGAGCCATGCGGTAGAACGCGGTGTTGGCGCGGACGGACAAGGTTTCCGCGAATCCCGAGGCGGGGATGCGCAAGAGCGCGGCGCGTCCGCCGAATTTATCCGGCAACGCGGCGGGTGGCGGAACTTCGCGCGCGGGAGCGGGGGGAGAGTTGCCGTTGCCGGGAGTGTTTTGGTTACTCGCGCCAGGAGCAGGCTGGGGCGCGGGTGCCGGGGCGTTGGAGGGCGTCACACGAGGGTCGCCGCCCTGCGGGGCGAAAACGACCGTGGCGAAGAGGTCGCCGTTCACGTCGGGCAGGAGGTCGGTGACTTCCGCGTCGCGGTTCTCGTGGAGAATCACCGGCGCTCCCCCTGTGGCCGGATCAGTGGCAGGAGAGGAGGCTGGGTCCCGGGGAAACGCATAGATGTTTCCGCGGGGTGAGGATCCGGCGGCGATGCGGC
>JBEGJD010000124.1:0-7751 GCA_041184765.1 Verrucomicrobiota bacterium
CGGCCACGGTGCCCATCGGTTCGACCCGCTTCCTCACCGCGACCGTCTCCGGTCTGGCCGCGATCGCGCAGGTGGAATTCTTCCTCGACGGGCAGTCGCTCGGCGTCGACACCAGCGCGCCGTTTACCCTTCTCTTCACGGCGCCCAATAATCCCGGTGCGCGGGTACTCACCGCGCGTGCGACCGACGGCACGGGCGGCGTCGCCACTTCGCCGAATGTCGCCCTCACCATCGCCGGTGCCGTCGGCACGCCGCCCAGCGTGGGCGTGCTCGCTCCGGTCAGCGGCGCCTTTGTCCCGGTCAACGCCGCCACCACGATCTCGGGCGTGGTGACGGATCCCGATGCCAATATCAGCACGGTGCAGGTCTTCGCCAACGGTGTCTCGGTCGGCAATGCGACGATCAGCGGCTCTGCCTGGAGCATCAATTGGACGCCTTCGACGCTGGGCTCCGTTTCGTTGGCTGCGATCGCCACGGACGGGACGGGCAACGCGATCGCTTCCCCGGCGGTCGGCGTCACGGTCGTCGACGCGCAGTCGCCGTCGGTTAGCCTAAGTCTTTCTCCCCGCACGGGTGCGGCCGCCAGCAGCACCACGTTGCCCAGCGGGGCGGTGCGCAGCTTCGTTGCCGACGCCACCGCCTCCTCCGGCCGTGCCGTGGTCCGGGTCGAATTTTTCGTCGATGGCACGAAGGCGGGGGAGGACACCACCGCACCGTATACTTTCCGCTACACCGCGCCCGAGCTCAGGGCGGGTGAGCTGTCCCGTCCGCTTGTAATTTCCGCCCGGGCGACCGACAACGCCGGCGCCGCGCGGGACACGCAATTGTCCTTGCTGGTTATCTCCCCGGTCGGTGCGCCTCCGTTGGTGAGCCTGCTCACCCCGGCGCGCACCACCAGCACCGTGCCGGGCACCGCGATCACCTTGGCGGCCTCGGCGACCTCGTTGGTCGGAACGGTGTCATCCGTGCAGTTCTACGTGAATGGCAGCCCCGCTCCGGTGAACGGCGGCAACGGACTCACGTCCGCGCCGTACGTCAGCAGCTTCACGCCCACGACGCCCGGCACCTACGTGATCGACGCGATCGCCACCGATGACCGCGGTAACACGGCGGTCTCCAACTCGGCCACGATCATCGCGGCCTACACGGTGCCCTCGATCGCCATCAGCGCGCCCAATCCCAACGCCACGGCCCGTCTTGTGCCGAACGTCCCTGTCACGCTGACCGCCACCGCCACCGTCCAGATCGGCGCGGGCTCGTCCGTGCTCCTCGTCGAGTTCCTGCTCGATGGCCAGCAGATCGCGGCCCGCACGTCCCCCTCCAACGCCGCTCTCGGCACCTATTCGGCGACGTGGATCCCGACGACGGCGCTGATCGGAAACCATGTCCTCACCGCGAGGGTGACCGATACCAATTCCCAGTCCGCGACCTCCGGCGCGGTGAATGTGGTGATCGCCAACGCCGTCGGCACCCCGCCGACCGTGACCATCGCCACCTCGCCGATTCCCGGACCGGGCCTGCAGACGCTCTCGCAGGTCAACTTCATCGCCAACGCCTTCGCCAACGGCGTGAACACGTCGATCAATAACGTCGAGTTCTTCCTGAACGACCAGAGCATCGGCCTCGCGGCGCGCGAGCAGGCGACCAACCTGTACCGGCTCACGTACGATTTCAGTCGCATCGACTTCGCCTCCGCGCCGGTCAACCCCAACAACCCGTCGCAGTACATCCTGCCGCTTTACGCCATCGCGCGCGACAGCAACAACAACCAGACCGTCTCGGCCACGTCCAACCTCGCCATTAACCCCGCCACGAGCGCGGCTCCGACGATCTCCTTCGCCGCGATCACGAACACCACGGTGACGCAGGGCAGCCAGATCTTCTTCGCGCCGTTCTTCAGCGACAGCGACGGTACCGTCACCCAGATCTCCCTCTACGCCAACGGCGTCGCAGTGCAGAACATCGGCAACCCGATCTCCGGCCAGAGCGTGTTCACCTACAACGCCAGCACCCCCGGCCGTTACAACATGTACGCCGTGGCGATCGACGACACCGGCAACACGGCCGTCGCCTCCCCCTCGATCCTCGTGCAGGTCAACGCCGTCAACGCGCCCGACACCACGCTCGCGCAGCCGTCCAACAACGCCACGGTGACCACGATCAACGCCCCCGTCTTCCTCGAGGGTACGGCTCGCGCCACCGGCACCACGCTCGTCCCGACGCTCGTCTTCATCGCCACCGGCAACAACGGCACGCGCACTCAGATCAACGGCGTGCGCGTCGGCACCACCGCCACCTACCGGGCGATCTGGACCCCCACCACCGCCGACACTTACACGCTGGTCACCCAGGCCACCGTCGCGGGTGTCCAGAACACCAGCACCGTCTCGCGTCAGGTGGTTGTGAACGAGCTCGTGGGCATCGCCCCCACCATCAGCATAAGCGTGCCGGGTTCGGTCACGACCGCCTCCGCTGTCAATCTCACCGCCACCGCGGCCGACTCCGACGGTTCGGTCGTGGGGGTCGAGTTCTTCGTCAACCGCAACAGCGTGGGCCAGGCGGTGCGCGACCAGGCGGCGAACACCTGGCGCACTCAGACCAGCTTTGCCGGTATCAACCCGGGTTCGGTGGAAGTTGTCGCGCGGGCGACCGATAACTCCGGCAACGTCGTCGCTTCCGGCACGTCTTTTGTGAGCCTTGTGGCGGCCTCCAGCATTCCGCCGACCATCACGATCGAGCCGTCGACGACCAACGCGGCCTTCAGCCGGCAGGTCCAGCTGCGCGCCAATGCGCGGGATTCCGACGGCACGGTCACCTCGGTGCAGTATTTCGCCAACGGCAGCAGCCTCGGTTCCTCGTCCAACGCCAGCGCGAGTTTCCAGATCACGTGGACTCCCACCACCTCGGGCAACTTCAGCATCTACGGAGTGGCGACCGACAACACCGGCAACGTCGTGATTTCGGCACCCGTGGCGGTGGTCGTCCGCCGCAACAATCCGATCCAGGAAAGCGCCGCGTTCATCCTCCAGACTTATCAGGACATCGCCAACACCACGTCCATCAACCCGCTGGTGTTTGACGACCTCGACGCCCGAATCTCCGCGGGGACCCTGCAGCGGGCCGACCTGGTGGTGACCCTGATGAAGGAGACGGGTTTCACGCCTCCCGTGAACCTGCTCGCGACTTACTACGTCCTGATGGGGCAGTGGCCGACCGCCACGAACTATGCGTCCTTTCTCGCGACGGCGCGCGGCAGCCTCTCCGCTGCGGTCGGATCCATCCTGTTCTCGAACGAGTATTTCGCGAAGTACGGCGTCATTCCGACGACCCAGCTGCTGGATAATCCGCTCAGCTCGATCCCGGCCGAGGTCTTCCTGAACCGCCTCTATGCCAACGCCGGATTGGGAACCCCTTCGGCGCTGAACCGCGTTCAGTTCCGGAGCAACAATGTGCTCTCGCCGACGCTCGGTCGCGGTTACGCCAATCAGGGACTCAACGGTGCGATCGCCGAGTTCATCACCAACACCAACTCGACGAACACCGCGCTCTTCCGGAAGGCCCGAGCCGCCGCCCTGTTTTACCAGCTCGACAAACCGAGCGTCACGATGACCCCCGATGAGATCTCGACCGCGGTCGCCAAACTCGAGGCCCTGCCCGACGACAAGGCGATGGCGGAGGCCGCGCTCAAGGACACCCTTTACACCTACCGTTACGTCACGATCACGAAGCAGCCGGAGCCGCTCACGGTTTCCCCGCGTTCCGGCGCCATCTTCGCGGTGGAGGCCGTCGGCGCCCCGCCGCTGGCCTACCAGTGGCTGTTGAACGGTGCTCCCATCCCCGGTGCGACCCGCTCGATCCTCAGCCTCACCAACGTGTCCACGGCCAACGCCGGCAGCTACACCGTGGCGATCACGAGCAGTGCCGCGACCGCCACCAGCGATGCCGCAACCCTGACGTTGTCCAACGCCACGACCCGGCTCGCCAACATCTCCACGCGTGGAGTGACCTCGGGTGGAGCCAACGTCCTCATCGGTGGGTTTATCGTCACCGGTACCGCCGCCCAGACGCGCCAGATGCTGATCCGCGTGGTGGGTCCCACGCTGTCCACCGCGCCCTTCAACATCACCACCGCCCTCGCGAACCCGGGGCTCGAGGTTTACGCGGGCAACAACCGCAATCCCGTCCTCACCAACGACGATTGGGGCACCCAGACCGCCGGAGCGGCCCAGGTGACCGCCATCCAGCAGGCCGCGCAACGGGCCGGGGCTTTCGCGCTGCCCAATAATTCCCGTGACGCAGCCGTCCTCGCGACCCTTCCGCCCGGACCGTACACGGTCCAGGCCACGGTTCCCGCGAACACACCCAATGCCAGCGGCGTGGTGCTGATCGAGGTTTACGACGTCACGCAAGGCGGCGTGACCGGTCCCAAGGCGGCCAATGTTTCGACGCGTGGATTTGTCGGCACGGGTTCCGACCAATTGATCGCCGGCTTCGTCGTCACGGGCGCGGTGAGCCGCCGCATGCTCATTCGCGGCGCCGGCCCCACGCTCGCGGCCTTCGGTGTGCCGGGCGTGCTCGCTGATCCTCAACTCCGCCTCGTCGATCAGGCTTCCGGGCAGACGGTACGAACGAACGACAATTGGGCCTCGGGAGAGGATGCGCAGATCATCACGGCCGCGGCGAGCGCCGCCGGTGCTTTCCCGTTCGCCGCCAGCAGCCGCGACTCGGCCATGATCGTCATGCTGCCCCCCGGGGCGTACACGGTGCAACTCACGGGTGTCGGTAACGTGACCGGTGTCGGCATCGTGGAGGTTTACGACGTCGATCCCTGAGAGCCGGCCAGGACGGCGGAACGCGTCGGACCGGATGGATCCGCGCGGGCATTGAATTCCGTGACCCCGTGGGTAGCGTCGCGAACTTCATGCACCACGCCTCCTTGTTCACACCGACTTCCCTCGGATCCATCACGCTCGCGAATCGCATCGTGATGGCGCCGCTCACGCGCTGCCGCGCCGAGTCCGGACACGTCCCCGGGTCGCTGATGGCGGAGTACTACTCCCAGCGTGCCTCCGCCGGCCTCATCATTTGCGAAGCGACCATGGCCATCGAAGGTCATTCCGCCTTTGGCGGTGCCGAGCCCGGTATATACTCGGCAGCTCAGGTGGCCGGCTGGAAGCGCGTGACGGATGCGGTGCACGCCAAGGGCGGCCGGATCGTGCTGCAGCTCTGGCACGGCGGGCGCGCCTGTCATTCGCTCCTGAATCGCGGTGCGCAGCCGGTTGCTCCGAGTGCGGTTGCGATCGCGAACGACGAGATTCACACGCCCGAGGGCAAGAAACCCTACGAGACGCCGCGCGAGCTCCGCGATGACGAGTTGCCGGGGATCGTGGCCGGATTCCGGCGTGCCGCCGAGAACGCGAAGGCGGCCGGCTTCGACGGGGTCGAGGTGCACGGTGCCAACGGCTACTTGCTCGACCAGTTTCTGCGCGATGGCAGCAACCGCCGCTCAGGTCCCTACGGAGGTGCGATGGCCAACCGCGCCCGTCTGCTTTTGGAGGTAGTGGACGCCGCCATCACGGTTTGGGGCGCCGGCCGCGTTGGGGTGCGTATCTCACCGCTCAATAGCTTCAACGACATGCGCGACAGCGATCCGGTCGGTCTGACCCGGTACGTCGCCGGCGAGTTGGATCGGCGGGGCATCGCTTTTCTTGATCTCATGCGTGGCGACTTTTTCGGCGCGCAGAAGGGTGATGTGGTTTCGGCGGCGCGCGGCGCCTTCCGCGGAGCCTTGCTGGGCGGGATGGGTTTTTCCCCGAGTGAGGCCGCGCAGGCGGTCAGCGCGGGAACCTACACGGCGGTCGTTTTTGGACATCACTTCATCAGCAACCCCGATCTCGTGGATCGCGTTAAGGCCGGAGTCACCCTCGTGGAACCTGACCAGTCCACGTTCTACAGCCCCGGCGCCAAGGGCTATACCGACTACCCAACCCTTTCCCGCTGACCCAATGGGGTCAGGGCGTTCAGTGTTTTCGGTCCGTTGAAATGAGCGCTACTTAGAGAAGTGATTGCAGGCCAGATTCTTAAAGTGACCGCAGCCTCTTGTTCTCTGAAATAACATCGAACGCCCTGACCCCGTTTAGGCCCTGAGCCAAAGGGGTCAGGGCGTTCAGTGTTTTGAGCTGGTTGGGTGCAGCTAGAGTGGAGGAAATAATTGCAGGTGAGATTTTTAAAGTGACTGCGCCTTGTTACTTCCGGTGTTAACAACGAACGCCCTGACCCCATTGCGCGGGCGTCAGGTGCGCCAATCGAGGCGATGTTTTTTGCCGTGGTCAGCGTAGGTGCGGTCGAGCGAGCGGAGTTCCAGGGTCAGATGATTTTCGGCGAGGCGGGCGGAGACCCAGCCGGCAGGTTGAGAAGCGTCGAACGGGTACGCGGTTGTAGGTAGGTTCACCAGGTGGATGCCGCTGGGGTCGCGCTCGAGGGTCCAGCGGTGCGAGTGTCCGAAGAAGTGGGCCTTCACGTGGCGCCGCGGCCGCAGGATCGCCATCAGGGCGTCCGTCTCGGTGAGTCCGTTCTTGTTGCCCGGGCCGTTCGGGTTGTGGTGCACCATGACGAGCGCGGGTTTGGTCGCATGGGCGTCGAGCGCGCTTTCCAGCCAGCGCAACTGGGCCGCGCCGAGGACGCCGGGCGTGGAGTTGGTGCGGTCGAGGGAATCCAGCACGAACCAATTGGCGCGACCGGCGGGGATCATCGCCGCCTGTCGGTCGGCCAGATCTCCGGCCGTGCGACGCGAATCCGGCACGCCGGCCCAGAAACGCTCACGGTGGTCGTGATTGCCCAGCGCGAGCCAGAGCGGGACGCCCGCTTCCCGCAACGGCTTCACCAGTCGGGCGATTTCCGCGTAGTCGCCGGCTTCCCCCGTGTTCAGCGCGAGGTCACCGTCGACCAACGTCCCGGCGGGAAGTGCGCCGGCGGCTAGGATCTCCGCGACGACGCGGCCGAGCCGTTCCGCCATGTTGATGCCCCGCGCCAGCCGGGTCGGATCGGCGGCGATGTGCGTGTCGGAAACCAACGCCCAGAAATCCGGATCGACGGCAGGGCGGGCGGCGGCGCGCAGCGGGCGGCCGGCGAAGGTGGTGGCGGCGCCCGCGAGGACGCTCTGGAGGAAATCGCGGCGGGGCAGGGTGGCCAGATGCAGGGGCATGGCCGGAGCATGATGACACGGCGGAACTTGGCCAGCCCGTGCTGATCACTGGCGCGCGCTTGACGCTTGCGGGGCGGCGGGCGGACGCTCCGCAGGTAACCCCCGCACCCATGAGCAACCCCAACTCCGCCGCGGCCGGGATCTCCCGGCGTCGTTTCATCCGCTCCGCTTCCGCCGGCGCCACCGCGGCGGCGGCGTTCCCCGCGGTCCTGCGCGCGGCGCGACCGAACGGCAAGGTCCAGATCGCGGTCGTGGGCGTGAGCGCCCGCGGTTACGGAGACCTGCACAGCACCGCTTCGCATCCAAATGTTAAGTACGTCGGCTTTTGCGACGTCGACACCAAGGCGTTCGCCAAGGCCGACGCGGACCATCCCGGCACGCCGCATTTCTCCGATTACCGGGTGATGCTGGAAAAACTCGGTGACGCGGTCGACGCGGTGATCGTGGCGACGCCGGATCACATGCACGCGCCTGTCGCCGTGGCCGCGATGCAGCGGGGGAAGCACGTGTTCTGCCAGAAGCCGCTCGCGCATACCGTGTGGGAATG
>JBEGJD010000125.1:0-5460 GCA_041184765.1 Verrucomicrobiota bacterium
CGTTTCATGCATAAGACCTCCGTGAAACCGGGCTAACGCGATAGCGGGCGCTACCGTGCGAGCTACGTTAGCTCGGCGGGCCCGCTCCGGCCACCGGCGCCCGTTAGGGCTCTCGTTCGGAGGCTCGAACGTGAGCAAGCTGGACCTTTACAAGCAGCGCGCGGCGTCGGCGGTGATGAAGCAGCGCGAGACCGTGCGCGGCGTCGTGACCTCGGGCGAGATCATCCTTGGGGCGACCGCGGGCGGCTACGTCGCGGCGCAATTTCCTACGATTGCCGGCGTTCCGACTGACGCGGGCGTCGGTATCGCCTGTCTCGCGGCCGGGCTCGCCATGAAACAGCGCGATCTCACCGCGGTGGGGCTCGGCATGCTCGCGGGCTACGCCCACGACATGGGCGCCCAGCTCGCTCAGTCCTACCCCGTGCCGGGCCGATAGCCCAGGAGCTACCTTATGAACCGCTACCTCACCAACGCCCGCCGCGCGACTCCCCAGGGGTCCACCGGCTCCGCCGCTGCCGCCATCGGAGGCCCCTCGATGTTTTCCCAGCTCATGGGGGGCCGCCAGCCCCGCTACAATCGGGCCCTCGATAAGTTGCAGGGAAATGCTGTGCTTTTCCGGGTTCCGAGCGATTTCGGTGCGGATGAGCACAACGTGACGCTCGGCACCGCGCCCGCCGACGTTGCCGCCGGCGCGACCGTGACTTTCAGTGTCAACGCGCCGCGGGAGTGCATCCTGCGTGACCTCATTGTCGATGAGCTGTCGCTTGCGGTCGGCGCGGCCGGCTCCCGAAACGCGCAGATCATCGCCATTACGTGCGAGGGTAACGCGCTTGCGCTCGGGTCGGGTTCTTCTACGTCGGTGTTCGCCTCTACGGCTTTCAACCGGCCGAAGTTTGACCTGCCGGTCGCTGGCGGCACGCCGCTTACCGTGACGATTCAGAACAACGGCGCCGGCCCGCTCCGCTTCGCGCCTACGTTCCATATCGACTAGCCATCATGCACCGTCGTGACCTGCCCATAGTCCTGGTTCTGAACGGGAATACCCCGGTAGAAGCTCGACTGCCGGCGGGTTGCGACCGGTGGCAGTGGTTTACGACGTCGCTCGTTTTGAACGCGGTGAGCTTGGGCCTTCGGGCGCCGGGTGTCACGGTGGACCCGGTAACGACTCCCCTTCAACGGCTTGGGGGGCCCGGAAACCTCGCAAGCATCGTCAACGCGAACCCCGGTCCCGACAGTTACCTACGTTTCACGGGGCCTCTCGGGGAACGGGTAATCATTTTCGTGTCGTGGCGGGACGTATGACGTGGGGGGCTTGGGACTACCTACAGGCAATCGTGAATCCCATCGGGTCAACGGTGGATATCGCGAGCGATACGTATTCGGCGTATGCCGACGCGCGTCAACGACAAATGGAGCTGGACGAGCGAGCGCATGAGCTTGCGGCCAAAAACCGCGAACGCAAGCAGGACAAGAAGACCGGCTCCAGCACCGACAAGAGGACCGGCTCCGGCACCGACAAGAAGACCGGCTCCAGCACCGACTACGCGCCGGACGACTACGCGCCGAGCGGATACGCGCCGAGCATGCCAGAAACGACGGCCACCGTAGAAACCGGCGCATCCCCCTGGCTAATCGCTGGCGGGCTTGTGGCGGTTGTGGCGGCTATCGCCTACGTGGGGACGAGAAAATGAGCCTGGGAAGCGACATCCGCGATATTTTCACGACGGAAAGCGCGCGCGCTTTTGACCTCGCTACGCTCTACCTCGGCGGGACTACGGAAGAGCAAGCCCAGGCGGCGGCGGCCCAGGCGGCGGCGGCCCAGGCGGCGGCTACGTCGGAAGCGGCTACGCAGCAAGCAGCCATCCGCTACGGCGCAATCGTGCTTGGTGCGGGCGTGCTTGTGCTCGGGCTCGTTCTCGCTCGGAGGCGGTGATGTTGGATGAATCCGCGTTCACGGATGCCGGGTCCGCGCATGCCTGGATGTCGGACTATCTTCGGACCGTGGCCATTGAACGCCAGTGGACCGAAATGGAGCTTCAAACACTCCTTCAAGACGTTGACGATGCGCTTGCGGCGTCGGATGAGGGACTATCGCTCGCGGACCTTTACGGCGCTGGCCAAGACGTTGCGCTGTTTTGGGAAGAGCTACGGGCGCGGGCCGAGAGTTGGACCGTGGACGGCGCCGATAAGCTCCGAACCCTGCTCGGCATGCCGGCCGTGGTCATCGCGGACATTGAAGCCGAGCAAGAGGCTGCGTCTCCGTCAACCATCGTAGGCGGGACCGTTACCGGCGCCGCGGAAGACATAGGAGAAGCGGCCGAAGACGCAGCAGACACCGTCCGCTCGCCCTGGTTTTGGCCGATTGTGGGCGCGGTGGCCGTGCTGGGCGTCGTGCTCGCGTCCCGGGTGCGGTGATGCTGTCCGCTGGCATGCTCGCGGTAGCTATCGGAGTACCGGTAGTGTTTTGGTCGTTTTGGTCGGACGAACGCGGCGATAACTCGGAGCTGGAAGATATGACGACAAGCTACGGTGACGTTTCCGCCGTCGATTCGTCGTGCTCCAGCCTGCTCGGCGCGTTGGGGTGGCCCTACTGGTACGGCAAGGGCTCGCCGTCTACCCCGTGGGTCGACGGCGCGGCCGGCGTCGATTGCTCCGGCTTCGCGCAGATGGCGTTGGTACGACTCGGGCGGTTGTCCTCCTCCGCGGGCGACCGGGGCGCTACGGCGCTCGCGAACGATTCCGATGCGCTAGAGCTCGGCGCGCAAGAGCCGGGCGACCTCGCCTGCTACCCGGGACACGTGGCGGTAGTGGTGTCCTACCCAGACAGCTCGGGACATTCCCAGGTGATGAGCGCAAGCGGGACGCGAGAGACAGAGGGAGACAACCCGGCCCACGTGGTCAAGCTCCAGGCCAGCGGCGCCTACCGGTCGGATTTCATCTGCTACATGCGGCTGCGCACATGACGGCGGCCACAGCCGTTGAGCTGGCGAAAAGTTCGCCGGCGCTCGTCTTCGCTCTGCTCGTCTGGGTGGAGGTGCGGACCATGCGCGAATCTTTGGCGGATGTGGCTGCGTCCCTGGCCGTGATGGTGGATCGTGGCGAAACGCGCTAAATCTCAGGTGGAGCTTTTCGGCGCGCGGGCCGATGCCGCCCGGGCTGAAGCGCGCGCCGCCGAGCGCGCCGCCGAAGCCGCCGAGCGCGCCGCCGAGCGGGCGGCTGAGGCGGCCGTCAAGGCAAAGACGCGCGCCGCAAAGGCCGCCGAAAAGCGCGAGCGAACGCGGGAGGCGCACGAGCGCGTAAAGGTGCGCGCCCACGAACGCCGATACCCGAAGCGAAAGCGCAAGGGTTGACACCCCGCGCAGGGACGTGGTAGGGCTTCGTCGTCACCCCAGGAAGCCCCGGGGCCCGTCGAGCCGGCCAGCGAGACGGACAACCCCCCCGGGGCCGCCCCTGGACGGTGACGGGTGACATCGTGGTAAAGGTTACGTGGCGCCCGCTCGTGGCGGGCTGTTCGTTCGCGTGCTGCATGTTCGCCGTCATTCACTGGGGCGAACCGGTTGGGACGCTGGGCGCGCTCGTGGCGCTGCTCGCGCTCGATCTCCAGTTCAGCATGGGTGGGAATTGACGCGCGACCCGACCGGGCCGGCCGCGCTTCGCACGCAGGCGCGGCGTTACCGGATGGCGGCGGGCATGCTCGAGCCGGGCGAGCTTCGCGCCGCGGTCGAGCGCGAAGCGGCCGAGCTTGACCGGCGCGCGAGCGCGTGGGCAGCGGCGGACGCGGCGCGGACCGTGCACAGCTCGGCGGCCATCGAAGCGCACGCCCGGGGCGACCGGGAAGCATGGCGCGCCGAATGGTCGGCGGCGCTTGAAGCCCACGTACTACGGGAGGCCGCGCGTGAGGCTCGGCTTCCTGCGGACTACGCGCCCGCTGCGCCGGCTCCGGCGCCGGTCCAGTTCGGGCCCCGGTGGCGCACGTGACTGCCGAGAGGGGAGCGCTTGACCCTATAGACGCAAATAGTTCCGCCTGCGGAACTATGCGCTCAAGCGGGCCGGCGGGCGCGGCGGGCGAGTGGTCTGGTACGTGGGCGAGCGTGCGTATCCCCCGGGAGGCGCGCGCCTGGGTGGCCGGCTGGGACCGGGCCGACCGATGCCCGGCGGACCCGCGCGACCAGGCCGCGCCGGGCGCCGCTCGGACGTGGCGCGAGCTCGGGCCGTGGCAAGGAAAAGCGCACCGGGACGCGCACGAACTACGGCGGCGCGTGGTGCGCCTCCTACGCCGCGCCGGCTACGTCGCGCGCCATCGGTGGGCCAGGATGGAGGCGGGAACGCGCACGCACGGACGTAGCCGCGTGGTGTCCTGGGCCTACCTCAACGGTCCGGCCGTCGGGTGTGAAGCAGTAGACCCCTGGATTCTGGCGGCCCGGCTGCGGTCCTGCTCTGCCTACTGGCATGCCGCGGCCCGGGTCACGGACGAGCACGCGCTACGGGTGGTGGCTCAGCCTCAGCCGTGCGGGCGCTCGCACGTGTGCCCGGCGTGCGCCGGCTGGGAGAGCTGGACCCTGGCCCGGGCGCTACGCGACGTCGTAGGGGACCAGCTACGCACCGGCACCGCCACGTCGGACGATACCGCGGCGCTGCTCACGTGGACGCACCGGGACGTCACCGGGCGCACGCTGGTGCAAGAGCTACGCCGCCTGCGGGAAGCCATGCGCCGCCTGACGACCGGCCGACCGGGGCGGGAATGGCGCGCGAGGATTCCCGACTGGTTCTATGGGATAGAGGTTACCCGCGGTGGCGCCGGCCGGGCCGGGCAGTTCGGGCAGTGGTGGCACGTGCACGCCCACGTCGTCATCCGCGCGCCGGGCGGCGGCGCCGAGCTGGCGCGGTGGGTAGGCGAGCGATGGCGGGACGCTACCCGGGCGGCGGCGGTGGCTACGGGGCTCACCGCCGAAGACGGCTGGCAACCGCACGCGGGGGGCGTATGGGACGAGACCTCTTCCGGCGCCGGATGGGTGCCGAGCATGCGCCCGGGCTGGCGCGAGAGCGACGGCTATGGATGGTGGCGCCCTATCCGCCTTGACGAGCCGAAAGAGGTATATCAAGCCTGCAAATATCCAACGCCAGCCGCCGAGCTTCACCCCGTAGCCCTCGCCGAATTCGTGTCGGTGGCGCACAACCGGCGGTGGCATGATGGCGGCGGCGCATGGCGCGGCGTGCGGCGGCGTGCCGCCGAGCTGGACCCGATGACCGCGGCCGATGGAGAGGACGCGCCGAGCTACGACGTCGGGCAGAACGTGGTCATCCTCGCGCCGCGCCTGGCGCCCGCGCTCGACACCGTGGCGCCCGCGCTCGGCTACGAGCGGTGCCCTTCCTGCGGCACCGACGACGTAGCCGCCGGACACCGGGACGGGTGCAGGATGCGCCGGGCGGACGCCTCAGAGCTGGTCACGTGGACACTCA
>JBEGJD010000126.1:0-3325 GCA_041184765.1 Verrucomicrobiota bacterium
GGACACGGGAAGTCCGCGGGCGCCGGTTCCCACGCCGGCCGTGCGCAGTCCTAGGAACTGCGCGTTCAGGATCTGCCCGGAGTCCGGGTCTAGATTGGCAAAGTACGGGCTGTTGGGGTCCTTCATCATGGCCAGCGTCAGCGGGATTTCGGGTGACGTGGCGTCGGTCGGATCGCTGCGCACGAGCAATGGGGACGTGCTGGTTCCGGAGCGAATGGCGACGACCTGCTGGCCTCCTAACGAGGTTGTGTTGAACTGGTCGTTGTAGAAAATCGGCAGACTCACGTCGCTGCGCTCGGAGCCGTTGGCCTGGGTGAAGCTGAGGGTGGCCTGCCAGGAGCGGGTCGGACGCACCGTCAGCGCCACGCTTAGCCCGTCGGAAACCCGGCTGAAAACGAACCCCTGGCCGCCGTTGCGGCCGTTGATGCCGTCCGGGTCGACGTCGTTGCGAAACCCGCCGAGGGAGGCGGTGTTGTTGAGCTGTTCCGTCCGGTAGTAAGTGACGCTGCCGGAAAGGCGGTGGTCCCACATGGCCATCTTCAGGCCTCCGTCGAAGCTGCGTCCGGACCCGATCGGCAGGATGACGTTGTAGATGTCGCGGTCCGTGGCGAAGTTGATCTTCGAGTTTTGCGAGAGGTTGGCGTACGCGCGCAAACCCTTGACCGGTGTGTCCACCACGACGCCATAGGCCTTGCTGTCGTAGGTAATCGGACCCTTCAGCTCGTTGGTCGTGAGCCGCTCCTGTTCAGCGGTCTCGCGGCGGTAGCTCAGCAGCACGTCGACCTTCCCGCGCCAGAACTTGCTCGCGAGGCTCGATCCGAAGCCGCTCTCGCGGGTCTCGTCGATCTGGTAGCTCGACTGGTTGGGGCGTCCTTCCGCCGTCAGCGGTCCGGAAACGCCGAAGGGATTGTTGGCGGTCGCGGCCACAGCGCCGGGGTAGGCGCTGGTGCCGAACCGGTAGGTTTTTCCGTTCGGGTGGGTGATGTATTCCGTCGGCCAGCGGCCCAGACCGTAGGGCAGCTGACCGGAGAAAATCGGACGCCACTCGGCGGGCATCTGGTTCCGGCCCGAGTCACCGTTGGTGATCAGGGCGGGGTTGGTCACCCAATTGCCGGCGCCATCGACCTCATAGAAACGCGCGAAGCGGATGATCGTCCAGTTGCGCTGCCCCGAGTAGAATCCGCTCAGCCGGTGTTCCCCGAGCCAACGGCCAAGATCGGCCTTGCCCACTCCGGTGATCCGGAGGCCCTGCGCGCCGGTGATGTAGGGATAGCTCTGGATGCCGGTGTTCGTGGCCCATTCGGCGATTCGGTTTCCGGCGGCGTCGCGGTAGTTGTTGGACGGATGGTCCGGACTGAAGAACGTGGTGCTGGTGGGTTGAATCGTGGCATTGACGCGCGTGTCGCGGCCGTAGCGCGCTTGGAACGCGACGTTCTTCCACCGGACCAGATCCATGGAGACGCTGTTGGACTTGTTGACCCAATGCTGGCGGTTCATGGCGCCCATCAGCGAATCGGCGTTGGTGATCGTCACCAGGTTCTTGAGGAGCGCGGAGCCGCCATAGCCGATGAGGTAGTTCGTCGACTGGTTGTCCAGATTCACGCCGTTATTGAGCAGGAGGCCCGCGGTGACGGGTACGCGGAGCGTCGCTCCGCTGGAAGTGGCGGCGCCGCGGGTGTAGTGACGGAAATCCGCGAAGACGTGAACCCAGGGTAGGGGGCGGTAGGTCGCGGAAAGCTGCATTCCCTCCTGATCGAGGCCGAGGAGCGGACGGTAGTAACGATCCGCCGATTTCATCAGGTTCGCGCGGACGCCGAACTGGCGGGTGCCGTAGTTCGCATCCATAGTGTACAGGGTAGATCCCTCGGAGTCGAATTTCGCGCTCAGGGTGGCGGATCGCCGATTGATCGCGGCCCGCTTGGAGTTGACGACGACCACGCCGGATGCGTCCCCGGATCCGTAGAGCAGATTGTTGGATCCGTTGATGACGTCGGCGCTCTCGACGTCGAAGCTGTTCATCATCGAGGTCGCGGACCGAAGGAAACCATCGCGCCGCGGGGTGCCGATCGCGAAGCCGCGGCCGGTCATGCCCTCCGGCTGGACGCCGTCCCCCTCCTGCAAGCCGCGCTGGTCCTCATTGCCGCCGCCGAAGAGCGTGGCCCCCAGTCCGCCGAAATCGCCGAGCAGCTTGAAGATGTCGCCGCCACCGAGCTCGGTGATCATCTGCTTGGTCATGATCCGCGCATCCACCGGGGTCTCCTGGAGGGAGGCGTTCACGCCGGTGAGCGAGTTGGTGTTGGTGGCGTCGTAGCCTTGGTTGCCCTCCGCCACGATTTCGAACGGCGAGAGTACGACGGTGTTACCTGTGGTGGAAGTAACCGGAGTGGTTCGGGTCTGCGCGGCGCCGGTCGCGACTGACAGCAGCAAGGCACTGACGAGAAGCGGCGCATGAGCCGGAGAGCGGAAGGCGAACAAGCGTGAGGGCATAAGGGGGAGGGTGGAAAAGGCTTTGAGCGGTCGGCCTCATTCAACAACGCCCGCGAAGGTGAAATCGTTCACCTGGGGACGATCCGGGATTGCCCGAGGGCTTCTGGCGGGGGATTTTGCCGCCATGGAATCCGGCCGCCCCGCCGTCACGCTGAAGCAGGTCGCCGCGGCGGCCGGCGTATCGCTGGCGGCGGTGTCCTACGCGCTGCGGGGCCACGGCAAGGTGGCCGCCGCGACGCGGCGCCGCGTCACGGCGGCCGCGCGCCAGCTGGGTTACCGCCCCAATCCGCGCGTCGCGAGCCTCATGGCCCACATCCGGCGCGGGCAGGCGGATCCGCGCGGCGAGCGGCTCGCCTTCATCTGGGTGCACACTACGCGCGCGGAATCCCGCCGCGTCCCCTATTTTCGGCAATCCATCCGCGGCGCTCGTCGGCGGGCCGCGCAGATCGGGTTCGGGCTCGAGGAGTTCTGGACCGACGATCCGGGCATGACCCCGGCGCGTCTGGAGGCGATCCTGCGGGCGCGGGGAATTGTGGGCTTGGTGCTCTCGCCCATCGCGACGGGAGAGCGCTCGCTCACGCTCGATTGGGATTGGCGGCATTTCGCCGCGGCGGCGATCGGCAATGTCACTTGGACGCCCGAGCTGCACCACGCCGGCCACCACCATTACCTCGCGATGCGGCTCGCCCTCGAGGAACTCGGACGGCTCGGGCATCAACGACCCGCGGCGCTGATCGAGGCCAAGAGCAGTGGGCGGGCGAAGCACGCGTGGGAGGCGGCTTTTCTCACCTACGGGGGCGACGCGCGTGCGGCGGCGGAGCGGGTGCGTCTCGTCGCC
>JBEGJD010000127.1:0-6201 GCA_041184765.1 Verrucomicrobiota bacterium
TCGCGCCCGCTCACGGCGCCGACCGTGCCGATACCCGGCAAAGCCACCTCGCCGAGCGCGCGTCCGTCCTTCGCGTGGATCGCGAGGCGGCTGCTGGCGTCGCGCATCGAGCGCACCACAAAACGGCCGCCGATGATCTCGACGGCGTCGATGACATCCTTCCCTTCCGGCACAATCACGCGCCAGTGCTCGGGTTGCGGACGCGCGAGGTCGATCGCGACCAGCCGCCGGCGCGGTGCGCCATGCGTGGTGAGAACATACCAAACGCCGCCGTCGTTGCCCACCGGCTCGTGTTCGGCGCTCCAATCGGAGATGAGCGGCACCACGGGGGCGTCGAGCCGAGGCGCGAGCGGGTCGCCCAAGTCGATGTATCGGAGCAAATTTTCGGACGCCGAGCCGCGATTGATGCGGATAACGACGTAACGGCCATCCTCGCTGGTCGTCGCGCGCACGAGCCATTTCGGCTCCGCCGGGATCGCGTGGATGAGCACGTCCTGCTCCTGCGGAGTGCCGAGCCGGTGGTAGTAAACGCTGTGATTCTCGAGACGGCTGAAGGTCTTGCCGGTGCTGGCGTCTACTTCGGGTGTCGGATACCGGGAGTAAAAGAACCCTTTGCCATCGCGGGTCCAACCGAGCGCGGAAAACTTCACCCACTTCACATGGTCGGCGGAGTCGCGGCCGTCGTCGATCGACCGAACGCGGATCTCGTTCCAATCCGATCCAGCGGCGGCTGTGCCGTAGGCGACCAGCCTGCCGTCGCGCGATACGTTCACGCTGGTGAGCGCCACGGTGCCGTCGGCGGCCAGGGTGTTTGGATCGATCAGCACGCGCGGCTTCGCGTCGGGCCGGTCCTGCACGAAAAGCACCGACTGGTTCTGCAGGCCGGAGTTGCGCGTGAAGAAGGTTCGTCCGCCCTCGCGGAAAGGCACGCCGGCGCGCGGGTAGTTCCAAAGTTTCGTGAGCCGCTCGCGGAACGCCGCCACGCCCGGCAGCGACCCGAGGAACCCTTGGGTAAGACGGTTCTGGGCGGCAACCCAGGCCGTTGTTTCCGCTGAGTCGAGTTCCTCCAGCCAGCGGTAGGGGTCGGCGACACGTGTGCCGTGGTAGTCATCGACGACGGATCCCACCCGGGAGGGCGGATACGCCCAGGGCCCGGAGGGCGCGGCGGAAAGCGTGGCGGAGGAGAAGCAGAGCGACATGAGTAGAAGGGCGGGGAGCGCGCGCATGAGTCGACAGTGGAGGGGCGGCCGGACGCTTTGCAACCGGCGGAATCGCGCATTGCCCCGCGTTCGCGGAACGCTCTCTCTCGCTCCGCTCGTCATGCGCCTCCTCTCTCGTTTTCCCCTGATCCTCATCCTCGCCCTCGCCGGCACGCTCGGCGCGGCCCCGGAAAAGTGGAAGGCTTCGATCGACAAATTCGCCGCTGCCGACGCCCTGAATCCGCCGCCGAAAGGGGCGATCCTGTTCGTGGGCAGTTCGTCGATCGTGAAGTGGGCAACGCTGCAGACCGACTTCCCGGGAAAGGTCATCCTCAATCGCGGTTTCGGCGGGTCGGAGCTTTCGGACCTGCTGCACTACGTTGACCGCGTGGTGATCCCCTACGCACCCGGCCGCGTGGTGATCTACAGCGGGGAAAACGATCTCCAGCAGGGCCAGACGGCGGCGGCGGTGCACGCGACCTTCCGCGCACTGTGCGAGAAGATCCATATCGCGCTGCCAAAGACGCGGATCGCCTTCATCTCCCTGAAACCCAGCCCGTCGCGGCCGAAGATTCTGCCGGCCGTGATGGAGGCAAACCGGCTAATCGCCGACGAATGCGCACGGGATCCGCGGCGGGTGTTCATCAACATCTACCCCGCGATGCTGGGCGCGGACGGACAGCCGCGGCGCGAACTCTTCGTGGCTGACATGCTGCATCTCAACGCGGACGGCTACGCCGTGTGGCGCCCGCTCGTGGCGCCTTTTCTGGAATGAGCAGCGGCAACGGCGCGACCGCCGACACCCCCGCGGCGCGGATGCGTCGCCAGATCGAGTTCATCGTCGAGTGCGACCGGCTGAAGGAAATCTTTCGGCAGACGATCAACACCGCGAGCCGCCGCGCGGAAAATGATGCCGAGCATTCCTGGGCGCTCTGCCTCTGCGCCATCGTGCTCGCGGAGCACGCGAACCGCCCCGACCTGGATCTGCTGCGGGTGCTCAAGATGGTGATCATCCACGACCTGGTGGAAATCGACGCCGGCGACACGTTCGCGTACGACACCGCCCGGATGGCAGACCAGCACGAGCGCGAGTCGCGCGCCGCCGACCGTATCTTTGGATTGCTGCCGACGGATCAGGGCCGTGATTTCCGCGCGCTTTGGGATGAGTTCGAAGCGCGCGAGACGCCCGAGGCGAAATTCGCTGCGGCGGTCGACCGCTTCCAGCCGATGCTGCTGAATTGCCGCACCGAGGGAGCCGCTTGGAAGCGGCACGGCGTGACCCACGACCGCGTCGTGGCGCGCAACCGGCACATCGCTGACGGGTGCGAGGAATTGTGGCGGTACGCCGAAAAAATGCTCGCGGACCTCGTGGCCGAAGGCGCGCTCGCTCCGGGCCCTGCAGCCTCCGGGAGTGGCCGGTCCACTTGACAGTAAGCCCCCCGAGCTTCGCTTGTTTCTTTTCCATCCCAAACGCGTCATGCGATCCGTGAAGTTTCCCACCCACTCCCTTCGGTTGCTCACTTTCCTCGGCGGCTCGGTCGCGTTCTCACACGCAGCCTCTGTGCCCTCACCCGCCGAGACCGTCGTGCTCAGCCCCTTCGAGGTGAAGACCGCCCAGGACTCCGGCTACCGCGTCGGCGCCGCGATCACCGGCACCGGCACCGCGGGCGCGATCAAGGATACGCCGCTGAACATCAGCATCCTTTCGCAGGAGTTCATCGCCGATCAGAACGGGAACCAACTCACCGACGTGCTGCGCAACGCCAGCGCGTCGGCGGCCCAGGTTAAGGACGAGTTCATGATCCTGATCCGCGGCTACATGGGGCCGCAGTTCGTGAACGGATTGCCCGCCGGCCAAGGGCTCGCGCTGTACGACGTTGACCGCGTCGAGGTGGTTAAGGGGCCCAATGCCGTATTCGCCGGCATTTCCAATCCCGGAGGCACGCTCAATCTCATCAAGACGAAGCCGAGCTTCACGCCCGTCCACACGCTCGACCTGAGCTTCGGTTCGTTTGAGCACAAGCGGGCGGTGCTCCGCTCCAGCGCCCCCATCGTGGCCAAGCAACTGGCGTACTCGCTCGTTTACGGCGTCACCGACGAAAAGAGCAACATCGAGGGGATGTTCACGCGGGATCAGTACTACAGCGGCGGGTTGCTCTGGCGTCCCACTTCCACCCTCTCGTTAAGCGGGCGCTACGGTTTCCTCGATCGAGAGGCCGGCCGGCGGCCGCACACCGTGGTCAGCCACCCGCTCTTTCAGCAACGCGACCGCGAGGCCATCGAGCAGTTCGACCGGCTGGGCCTGCCCCGTCCCGCCGCGTACCCGCAACTGGAGAACGGTGCCGTCCGCACTCCCGCGGGCGCCCCGATCACAACCGGACGCGCCGCCCCCGAGACGGTCGATTCGTTCATCTCGCGCACGCTCGGAGCCAACGTAGCCCCGTACCCAGGGGTGTTCTCGCGCGATTTCTTCCCGAACGACTCTTTCAACTACAACGGCGATGACGGCCGCGACAGCTACCAGAACAAGACTTCGTCCCTCGAGGCCGAATGGGTGCCTTCTCGGGAATTCGCGGTGCACGGACTGTTTCAACAGGTCGACAGCAACCGCATGCGGCGCGAATTCAACGGCCTGCGCCCTGTCGCCGGCCAGCGCCTGCGCAGCACCGTATCCGATTACAAACCGGGCGGCGTGACCTTTTCCGCCAAGCTCGAGGGTGTGTACAAACTCGACCTGAGCACCTTCGGTAAGCACGACATCCTGACGGGTTTCCAGCACGACGGCGGCAAGGACGTGATCAGTCCGATCACCATCGCGACCTCGCGTGTCATTACGTACAACCCCAAGACCGATCCGAAACCGCAGCTACTTCAGCTGCTTCGTGATCAGTACGGCGCGGGTTACGTCGAGCCGGGCGTCCTCCGCAAGGGTGGAGGACACTCCAACGCCTGGTACGGGATTATCCAGTCCTCGTTCGCAGGGGACCGCCTGCGCCTGCTCGCCGGCGGCAGGCACATCACCAACAACCGCCCCGTTGACGACAACCGGGACGGACGCGACGAGAACTTCAAGGTCGCCAAGGCGCTCCCGCATTTCGCGGCGCTGTTCCGGCTGACCCCTCAGCTCAGCGTCTACGGCAGCATGAGCCGATCTTTCCAGCCTCAGCGGCAACAGACCGCCGACCTCGAGGCGATCCGCGCCTCGCAGGGCGACCCTACCTCGCCGACCTATCGCCCGCCCGCCACCATCCCCGTGAAATTCCTCGCAGCCGACCTGCTGGGCAAAGGTCGCGAGGTCGGTGCAAAACTGGACCTGCGTGAGGGATGGCTGGTGGGCACCGTGAGCTACTTCTCTAACGAGGAAGCCAACCGGCTCGACGTCGATACGACCAACCAGGTGCTTTACCAACTCCCCGGCGCCACCGTTCGCGTCGCGGCGGGCCGCACCCAGACCCGCGGCCTGGAGTCCGAGTGGGTTTGGACACCCTCCGCTCGCTACCAAGCGCTGCTCAGCGGCAGCTACTTTTTCAAAAAGAACGAGCTCTCCAATCCGTCCGAGCCGCGCGAGATCGGCTCCCACCTCGAGTCGGTGCCGAAGTACACGGCGACCTTCTGGAACAAGTACACCTTCGGCCGCGGCTCGCTTCACGGCTGGTACGTAGGCGGGGGCGCGAGCCTCATCGGTGAGACCTACATGCACCCGAGTTGGACCGTCCCGATCAAGAGCGACGCGGTTCTCTTGGTTGAGACCATGGTGGGTTACACCACGCGCCTCGGGAACATTCCCGCGAATTTCCGTCTCAACGTGCGCAACGTTACCGACGAGCACTACCTTAACGGCACGTTCCAGTACGGCGAGCCGCGGACTTTCCTCGCCTCGATCGGCCTCAAGTTCTGAGACCGCGGCGCCGGCCCGTCCTCACGACCGCACCAACCCGGTGCGGTCGTTTTGTTTTCTGGAAACGCGATTGCCGCGGTGATTCCGACTCCCAACTCTCGCCGAACCCCATGAAGAATTCACGCCTCATCACCGCCAGCCTCCTGGTCCTAGCCGCCTGCTCTGCCACTCTGGGCGCGACCGAAAAAAGAGTCCTTCTCATCGCCGGCATGCCGAGCCACGGAGCCGGAGCCCACGAGCACAATGCCGGGGTGCTTCTGCTCCAGAAGTGCCTCGCCGGCACGCCGGGCCTCAAGGTTGATGTCTCGCTCAACGGCTGGCCGCGCGAAGCATCATCGCTCAATGGCGTGGACGCGGTCGTGATGTACTGCGACGGCGGCGTGAAGCACCTCGCGCTCGCCGAAAACCGGCTCGCCGTCCTCACCTCCCTCGCCGCGCGTGGCGTCGGCATCGGCTGCGTGCATTACGCCGTCGAGCCGACGAAGGAAAAGGGCCAGGCCGAATTCCTCCGCATGATCGGTGGAGCGTTCGAGACCCACTGGTCGGTGAATCCGCACTGGGACGCGCACTTCAAGTCGCTGCCCGAGCACCCGATCACACGCGGCGTGAAACCATTCACGATTCGCGACGAATGGTATTTCAACATGCGTTTCACGGAGGGCCGTCGCGGCGTCACGCCGATCCTCGCCGCCGTGCCGGACGCATCCGTCACCACACGTCCCGATGGACCCCACTCCGGCAACCCTGAGATGCGCGCGCAGGTGGCGCGAGGCGATGCGCAGGTGGTTTCATGGGCCTTCGAACGGCCGGACGGCGGCCGCGGCTTCGGCTTCACCGGCGCCCATTACCACGCGAATTGGGGCAACGAGGATTTCCGCCGCATCGTGCTCAATGCGATCCTCTGGCTCGCCCGGCTTGAGGTTCCCGCCGGCGGAGTGAAATCCAGCGTGACCGCCGACGACCTCGCCGTGAATCTCGACCCGAAACCGGCCGGCAAGAAGAAGGCGGAAGCCAAAAAATAATTCGCCTGGGAAACGCAGAATCCTCGGTGCGGGCGCCGCGGTTGAGCCCGCGACGGGCGAGTTTCAAATCGCAGTTGACAAC
>JBEGJD010000128.1:0-5594 GCA_041184765.1 Verrucomicrobiota bacterium
AGCTACGACGGACGCCGGAACTTCTACCTGCCGCAGTTCTTCAAGGACAACGCCCCGCTCGTGCAGTTCTGCACCCGTCACCTGCGGATCGAAACGGCCAACCAGTACCAGCGGGAGGAGCAGACCCTGTTGCTCCAGCGCGCCGCGCTCGCCTCCGAGCGGCTGGGACTGCTCCTGCATGGTATGGAAGGCGACCCGATCGCGCCGCGCGAAAAGGTGGTCTCGCTCCGCGAGGCGTTGGCGGAGCACTACCGGCGCGCGGACTACCTGCGGTGCGAGTCCATGGGCGCGCTCATTCGCGAGAATCTGGAGTCGATCCGGCGAGACATCGGACGGCCTCCGGTCCCCGAGCTGCTCCCGGGTTGAGCCGCTTCTTCAGGCCGGCGCCCACGCGCCGATCGCGACGGTCTCCTCTACCTCGCGTTTCTCGTCGGGCAGCTCGTTGAGCGGTGCGAAGCGCTCGGACGTGAAGCCGAGTTCCTGCTCCCCTTGGTGGAAAGGGTCCTTCGGGTTGACCAGTTCCTCGAGGAGCAGGCCCACGGTCGCGGTGTCCCCACCCTTCACGATCTTCTCCCGCCCGAGGAAGACCTCGCGGATCGTGTAGATGTTGTCCTTCACCGGGAGCTGTCGGTACAGCGCCCGGACCGTGGGTGAGAACACATCGTTGATGCAGACGACTCGCTGGCCCTTGACCATGGGGAGAACGTGGTCCCGCGCCGCCGCGACTGCAAAGTCAGAAACCGCGCGGTCGGCCGGAAAACCCTTTCGCCCTTGTTTCACCCCAAGCGCGCCGGCACGTTCGCGCTCCGCCACTTTCAAGCCATGAAGATCAAAACCGGCCTGACGCCGCAGAAGCTGCAAAAGAAGACTGCCCGCGTGTTCGAGCTCGCGGGGTCGAAAATCCGCGCGATCGACGCCTCGTGGGATTCCACGCGGGGCACGCCCGTCTTCACCTGGAAGGGCCGCTACACCTCACGTGGCTGGACGGAGTGGACGCAGGGCTTCCAGTTCGGAATGTCGTTTCTCCACTTCGACGCCACTGGCGACGAGGCGATGCTTAAGCTCGGCCGCGCGAAGACCCTCCGCCACATGGCGTCGCACGTCTCCCACGTCGGCGTGCACGATCACGGCTTCAACAACATCTCCACGTACGGCAACCTCCGCCGCCTCATCCTCGAGGGCCGGATCGCCCGCGATCAGGGTGAGCTGGATTACACCGAGGTCGCCTTGAAGGTCTCGGGCGCGGTGCAGGCCGCACGGCATGTCACGACCGCGTACCGCACTCCTTGGTCTCCGGTCCCGGGTTCTGCCGGCGTCGCTCCCTCGGGCTACGTTTACTCGTTCAACGGACCCCAGTCACTGTTCGCCGACACCATCCGCTCGATGCGCTCGCTGGTCGTCGCCCACCAGCTGGGCCACGTGCTCATGGCGGAGGGCGACAAGCCGGTGAACCTCCTCCATCGCGCGATCGAGCACGCCGCCGCCACCGCGCGCTTCAACGTGTTCTTCGGCCAGGGGCGCGACAGCTACGACCTGCGCGGCCGCGTGGCGCACGAAAGCGTTTTCAACCGTAACGACGGCCAGTTCCGCTGCCCGAGTTCACAGCAGGGCTACTCGCCCTTCACCACCTGGACCCGCGGTGCGGCGTGGATCATCTGCGGCTACGCGGAGCAGCTCGAGTTTCTCGAGACCGTGCGGGGCTCCGACCTCGACGCCGTCGGTGGCCGCCGCGCCGTCACGGATCTCTTCCTCGAGACTGCCCGCGCCGCCTCCGATTTCTACATCGAAGGCTACTCCGCCCGCGACGGCGTCCCGTACTGGGACAGCGGCGCGCCCGGCCTCCACCACCTCGGAGACATCACGAAACGCGACGCGGATCCGTTCAACGACCACGAGCCTGTCGACAGCTCGGCGGCGGCGATCGCCGCCCAAGGCTTCATCCGTCTTGGCCAGTACCTCGCCGCCAAAGGCAGCCCGGCCGCGGGCCGACGTTACCTGCAGGCTGGTCTCACCATCGCCGACACGATTTTCGACGAGCCGTACCTGTCCGCCGATTCCCGCCACCAGGGCCTGTTGCTGCACAGCGTGTACCACCGCCCCAACGGCTGGGACCACGTTCCGCGCGGCCGCAAGGTTCCGTGCGGCGAGGCGTGCATGTGGGGTGATTATCACGCGATGGAACTCGCCCTCCTGATCCGCCGCTTGGCGGAGGGCCGGTACTACACGTTCTTCTGAGCCCGGGCCCGTGTCCGCTCCCGTCCTTTACGAGTCCCACTCGCACACGCCGCTCTGCAAGCACGCGGTCGGAATGCCCGCGGAGTACGCGGCCGTGGCTGAAAGCCGCGGGCTTAAAGGGATCATTATCACCTGCCACGGGCCGCTGCCCGACGGGCTCGGGATCGACCACCGCATGGCGCCGGAGGAGTTCGACCGCTACATCGAACTCGTGGCCGCGACCCGCGAGGAATTCGCCGGCCGCGTGGATGTGCGACTCGGATTGGAGAGCGACTTTTTCCCGGGCATCGAGGCTTGGGCGGAGAAACTCCACGCCCGCGCCCCGCTTCACCACGTGCTCGGCTCGGTGCACATGCAGGTGGGGCATTACCGCGCGAAGTATTTCAAAGGCGATCCGTTCGCCTACCAGCAGCTGTACTTCCAGCATCTCGCCGAATCCGCGGAGACCGGCCTCTTCGACACTCTCGCGCATCCGGATCTCGTGAAGAACGACTCGCCCGGCGAATGGCGCTTCGCGCGGATCGAGCCCGCGATCGTCGGCGCGCTCGACCGCATCGCACGCACCGGTGTCGCGATGGAGCTTAATACCAGCGGTCTGCTGAAGTCCGTGCCCGAGATGAACCCGGGACCGCGCATGCTAGAACTGATCCGCGAACGCGGAATCCCGGTCGTACTCGGCGCGGACGCCCATCGGCCCTCCCGCGTGGCCGACCGCTACGAGGAAGCGCTCCGGATGCTAGGGGATCTCGGTTTCCGCACGGTGAGTTTTTTCCTCGGTCGGCGTCGTCAGGAGGTGACGATTGAAACCGCTCTCGCCTCCCTGCGGCCCGCACCCGAGCCGGTCGTCACCGCGACGTCCTGAGCCCCGCACCGTGGAAGAGACCCCCGTCAACCTCCACGACCTCACGCGGAACGAGCTGCGGCTGCTTTTCGCCCGCTGGGGTCTGGCGCCAGTCCACGCCGACACCGTGTGGAACCGCCTCTACCTCGGGCTCGCCACCGCCATCACCGAAAAGGAGATGCCCGGCCTGCCTCCGCGCATCCTCGCGCGGTTGGCCGCGGGTGCACGCCTGACATCACCCGCGGTCGCGCTCGCGACCGACTCCACCGACGGCTTCACACGCAAATATCTCCTCGCCCTGGAGGACGGCCGGAAGATCGAGACTGTACTCATGCGCTACTCGGGCCGCGTCACCGCCTGCGTGAGCTCGCAGGCCGGCTGCGCGATGGGCTGCGTCTTCTGCGCCACCGGCCAGATGGGATTCACGCGCCATCTCGCCGCCGGCGAGATCGTGGCGCAGGCCGTCCACGTCGCCCGCGCCCTCCGCGCCGCGCCCTCCGAGTCGGTCGGCTCATCCGCAGGATCCCCGGAGCTGCGTCACGTATTAAGTGACAAACTCGGGGAGCGACGGCGCGATCTTGCGGATCAGCCAAAGGCGGCGCGCGAGGCGGGGGCCGCGCCGGACCGGCGTCTGCGGAACATTGTGCTGATGGGCATGGGAGAACCGCTCCATAATTACGACGCGGTCATGCGTGCGGTGGACATCCTGCGCGATCCGGCGGGCCTCGCGCTCGCCGCCGAACGGATCACGCTGAGCACGGTCGGCGTCGTGCCGGGGATCCTGCGCCTCGCGCGCGAGGGGCGGCCGCTCCACCTCGCCGTTTCCCTTCACGCCGCGACTCAGGAAGGGCGTGCCGCGTTGATTCCCGGCGCCCGCCGCTGGCCCCTCGATGAACTGATGGCCGCCTGCCGCACCTACAGCGAGTCCACCGGCCGCCGCATCTTCTACGAGTGGACCTTGATCGCGGGTCGCAACGACTCACCCGAGGAAGCCCGAGAGCTGGGGCGGCTGCTCCGCGGGCTGCCCGCCCAGGTGAATCTGATTCCGTTGAATCCGACGGGAGGATACGAAGGGGAGCCGAGCCGCGCGGAGCCCGTGCGCCGCTTCCAAAGTGTCCTGCGGGAGGAGTTCGGTCTACCTTGCACCGTGCGGCAGCGCCGGGGAATCGACATTGCCGCGGGCTGCGGCCAGCTGGCCGTCAACGCCGCCTAGGCAGGCGGGCTCAACCCAGCGCCCGCCGCGCCTCCTGCACGAGCGGCGAACGCGCCAGTGGCACCTCCGAAGGCTCCATGATTCCGAGCTTCGCGGCGCGGGCCTGCAAGGTGAGGAATGCCAATGACGTGGCCTCACTCTGCGGCGATCGCGCCGCGGCCGCGGCCAGATCCTCGGCCACGGGTCGTAGGCACGAAGGCGGCAGGATTTTCTTTTCCGCGAGAAAAAGTCCGGCGGAAGCACCGATCGTCTCGAGCCACGCCCGCGGCTGCGCGGGCACCACGTACGCGAACGCCGCGCTGGAGGGCGACCACTCCATGTAGGCGCGCACCTCGGCGTGCAGTCGCGACAACGCCGTATCGGCTGTGCCGGGGGTCCATCGCGCCGTGAAGGCTTTCCGCTCACGAAACGAGGAAACCTCCCAGACGCGCAGCACCAACTCGTAGTCGCCCGCGGTGGACCGCAGTGCCCCGGTCACGATGTAGTCAAAGCCCTCGCCGGCAGTTTCCACGAGTTGTCTCAGGTTACCGATCGTCCACTCGGCGTTGAAAACCGCGGGGTGATTATCCGCTGGTCCACTCTGGCCGGAGCGGTAACCGATCGCCGCCGCCGGCGCGTAGGCCGCGGAAAAATAAAACGTCTCGGCAAACCAGAGCGGGATCGCGCGCGACAATCGGCCGAGCTCGTCCTCGGGCGCCCGCATCGCTTTCTCATCCATGGGCGCTCCGATCTGCGCGAGCTGGGCGAACGCGATGCGGCGCAAGCGGCCTTCCTTCGGCGGCAGCAGACGATCCGCGCAAGCCTCGAGGCCGTAGAACCAGACCGGCTTGCTGATCGTCACGAGTCCGATGCGCGCGGGCTCCCCGGCTCCGCCACCCGACGCAGGCGCGCCGGCGAATTCGCCATCCGCCGCCAATATCTCGGCGATGGCGTTGGAAAAGCCGTGCAGGCGTTCCTCCAACTCGGGCCGATTCAAGGCGAACAGGATGTCGAGCACGTGCTGGGCGGCGTCCGAGTTCCGTACCGCGAGATAGGCCTGCAATAGATTGAGCCCGGTCGCCGGGCCGTGGCGGTCGGCGACATAACGCGGGGCGACGAGCTCGATGATCTGCTCCACATGCCCGTGGGTCCCGAGGTCGCCGGAGATCGCCACCAGCACGTCGGCGCGATCACCGGCGCCCGCCAGCACTTCCTCGTACACCGCCATCGCACCCGGCAAGTCCTTCGCCTCGAGTTTCTCGCGCGCCGCAAGCAACCTTGCTTTCACTCCAGTCACGACGGGAGCACCGGCGGTGGGTTCAGAGG
>JBEGJD010000129.1:0-5410 GCA_041184765.1 Verrucomicrobiota bacterium
CTTTGGTCATTCGTACAGTTGCCGCCGGGGTGAACCCGGCCCCTGCGCCTTTTGCGCCTCCTCGCGGCCATTCCCTGAGGTGGCCGCGAAGACGCTCAGGAGGCG
This sequence comes from Verrucomicrobiota bacterium, assembly GCA_041184765.1. GTDB lineage: Bacteria > Verrucomicrobiota > Verrucomicrobiia > Opitutales > Opitutaceae > ER46. Next base: position 106 of record JBEGJD010000129.1, read on the forward strand.
CAAGAGCGGGGAAGACGACGAAGACGTTGAAGACGAGTGAGAGTCGGAAGACTGGGAAGACCGCTGGTTCGATCTCCGGGCTCGGGCCATTCGTGTGCCTTGGTGTCCATTCGTGGTTGTTCCTGGTTTGGTGGCTTGAACACCGGCCTCCCACGCTTCCCACCTTCGTGGTTCTCCCATTCATTCCTCCGTCGTGAAAGGCCGCCGTGATCCCGGATTGCGCGGGGCCCGCCGTGCCGCACGCTGCGGCGCGTGCGCCTGGGTCCCTACGAGCTGACGTCCAACCTCTTCCTCTCGCCCCTGGCGGGTTACACCAACCTGCCCATGCGCCTCACGGTGCGGGAGCTGGGCGGTCTGGCCTGGGCGACGACGGACCTCGTCAACGCCCGCTCGCTGCTGGAACGCAATCGCAACGCCTTGCGGTTGGTCGCCTCGTCGCCGGCGGACCGGCCTTTCGCGATCCAGCTCTTCGGGAGCGTGCCGGAGGAGATGCGCGACGCGGCGGTGATGTGCCAGGAACTCGGCGCCGACTCGGTGGACATCAACATGGGTTGCCCGGTGCGGAAGGTGACGAAGATCGGCGGCGGCTCCGCGATGATGACGGAGCTGGAGCGCACGGCGGCGCTGGTGCGCGGCATGGTGTCGGCGGTGCGGATCCCGGTGACGGCGAAGATGCGGCTCGGCTGGGACGACGATAATCTCACTGCGCCGGATCTGGCGCGCGCGTTGGAGGATGCCGGGGTGGCGGCGGTCTTCGTTCACGGCCGGACGCGTGCGCAGGGCTTTGCCGGGACCGTGAATCTGTCTGGCATCCGCGCGGTGGTGGAGGCGGTTCCGCGGATACCGGTGATCGGCAACGGCGACGTCACCACGCCCGCGGGGGCGCGCCACATGCTGGCCGAGACGGGCTGCGCCGGCGTGAGCGTGGGGCGCGGCGCGTTCTATGACCCGTGGATTTTCCGGCGCACGGCGCATCTCCTGCGGACGGGGGAGGAGCTTCCGGAGCCCGGTTTCCACGAGCGGCTGCGTGTGTTGCGCCGGCATTTCGAGCGTTACGTCGAGTTTCACGGGGAGGAGCACGGCGCGCGGCTTTTCCGCCGCGTTGCCCCGTGGTACGCGCGGCGCTTCGGTCCGGCGAAGCCCTTCAAACGGCGCATCCTCAGCATCGCCTCGCGGGTCGATTTCGAGGCTGCGATCGACGAGTATCTCGCGTGGCGCCGGCAGTTTTGCGACGAAAGCGGCGAGTTGTTGCCGAAGTTCGCGCCGGCGCCCCTGGTGCCGTCGTTCCTGCGGACGGCCGACGATCCCGAGGAGGCAGGTCGGGAGGCCATTCCCGTGCCGCGCGGCCCGGTCGAGCTTTGGTAGCTTTTTCCCGGCGCGCGGCTACCGTCGATCGATGCAGCAGGTCGACCACTTTTGGGAGCTGATCATCGGCACGGTGATCGCGCTCCTGCCGATCATCAATCCGCTCGCCGCGGCGCCGAGCTTCCTCGCCATCACCGAGGGCGACTCGCGCGAGCGACGCCTGCAACAGCTGCGCCACGCCTGCTTCTACATGGTGGGGATCCTGGTCAGCTTCCTGATCGGCGGCACCTTCATCATGAATTTCTTCGGGATCTCGATCCCGGGCCTGCGCATCGCGGGCGGATTCCTCGTGGCTGGCATCGGCTCGACGATGCTCCTTGGCGCGCCACGTGATCCGCGGCGCGATGATCCGGCCGAGGCGGAGGCGCGCGCGAAACGCGACGTTTCCTTCTCACCCCTCGCGCTGCCGATGCTCAGCGGCCCCGGATCGATCGCCGTCACCGTCGGCTTCACGTCGCTCGCGTCCCACTGGCTGGACTACATCGCCATCATTCTCGGGATCCTGATCGTCGCGATCATCAGTTATATCGTGCTGCGGCTCGCCGAGCGCACGGTGGTGCTGGTCGGCGTGAACGGCATGAACGCCCTGACCAAGGTCATGGGTTTCCTTATCCTCTGCATCGGCGTGCAGTTCATTGTGAACGGCGTGCTGGGGGTCGCTACCGACCCCGCGGTGGTGCGCGCCATTCGAGACGCGGCCGTGGGCCGCTGAGCGTGCTCAGTACTCCCGGCGCGTCTCGATGCCGGGGCGCGGCACCGGATAACGGCCCGATGCGTCGGGCTGCAGCGGGGCGGGCGAATCCTTCGTGAGCTGATCCAGCCCCGGCGCGAACTCGTGGTCGCAATTCAGCATCTCGTCGAAGGTGACCACGCGGCCGGTGTGGGCCGACATGCGACCAATTGACGTCACGAGGCTGGCCTCGACGCCGCGCTTCACCTCGTTGAACGGCTGGTCGGCGCGGATGGCGGCAATGAGGTCGTCCCACTCGAGCTGATGGGGGCGGCCCTCGGGCTGCGGAAAAGCCCAGGCGAGCTTGCTCTCGTCCTTCGTCTGGCCGCGGTAGATGCGGGCCCGGGACGGGGCGTGGCCCTTCTCGGATATAATGGCCATGCCCTTGGTGCCGTGCGCGGTGCTCGAGTGCTCGGCGTAGGCTCCGGTGATGCACCGGCCCTCGAGAAAGAGCTTCGATCCGTCACGGAAAGTGTACTCGGTCGAATACACGTCGAAGTTCTGGTCGACGCTGTCGCCGCGGTAGTGGCGGCCGCCATTGGAGTGCGCCTGCACGGGCCACTCGCCCTTCATCCAGCAGCACTCGTCGATGTTGTGGATGTAGAAATCGCTGTACGCGCCGCCGCTCGCCCAGATGAAGCTGTGGAAGCGCTCGATCTGGTACATGAGGTCGGTCTTGTCGGCGGGCTTCGGGGGCGAGGCGAAGAAACCCACCGGGCCGTGGAGCCGGTAGGCGCGCATCATGAGGATGTCGCCGATCTCGCCGCGGCCGATGCGGTCGGCGAGTTCGCCGCGGGCGCGGCAGTGGCGGCACATCAGGCCCACTCCCACCTTGAGGTTCTTCCGCGCGGCTTCCTCGCCGAGCGCCAGCATGCGCTTGCTCGTCGGGCCGTCGACGGTGAGCGGCTTCTCCATGAACACGTGGAGGCCCTTCGCGATCGCGTAGCTGAAGTGAACCCAGCGGAAGGCGGGAGGTGTCGCGAGAATCACGACGTCACCCGGCCTTAGCGCGTCCATGGCCGCCTTGTAGGAGTCGAGGCCGGTGAACTGGCGGTCGGGCGGCACGTCGACCGCGTTTTTGCCCTCCTTGGCGAATTGCTTCGTGAGGCGGTCGAGCGAAGTCGCGAGCCGCGGGGGAAAGACATCCGCCATTGCCACCAGCTTGATCGGTCCGGTCGTGGTGGAGAGCGCCTGCCCGGCGGCGCCGGTGCCGCGTCCGCCGCAGCCGACGAGTGCCACGCGGATCAGGTCGCTGCCGGCGGCGTGGACCGGCGGCAACGCCACGCCCGCAAGGGCGGACACGGCCGCGACGCGGCCGGAACGATGGATAAAATCACGGCGGGACAGGGCGGGGTTCATCAGCGGGGTTTTCATGGGGAGGAGCGGGGAAGCTCGTTAACTGCGCGTCCGAAGATTTTCTCCGTACCAAACTGAGTTCAAAGGAAAACTCCTTCCCGCCCGGCACTCCGTCTTTGGAAGTTTTTCGCGGTATCACGCTTTGGCCCTGAGGGTGACGCCGGGGCGCGAGGTCGCGGGCCGCGCGCCATCATGGGTAACTGACACATGCCGCCGCCGTCGGGCGGTGGTTGGCCGACGGCGACCTCGGGCGCGTTACTTCGATTCGTCGATCGCGAGGTAGCGGGTGCGGCCGTTGCGGTAGATTAGCACGAGAACCTTCGGGCCCTTGATCTCCTCACTCAATTTCACCGCTTCCTCCGCGTTGGTGCACGGACGGCGGTCGAGTTCGAGGATGATGTCGCCCTCGCGCAGGCCCTGCCGGGCGGCGGGGCTGTCGGGCTCGATGCTCGTGATGATGGCGCCCTTGATGCGGCTTGGGATCTGCATCTGGCCGCGCATTTCCGAAGTGATGTCGCCCACCCCGACGCCGTTGAGCACGCCTTCCTCCTTTGCTCCCGGGGTGCCGTCTTCCTTGGCGAGCGCGTCCTCGTCGCGGCGGGTGAGCTTCGCGGTGACGGTTTTACGCTGTTTTTCGCGCAGCAGCTCAACCGTGATCTCGGTGCCGGGGGCGAACTTGCTCACCGTCATGATGAGGTGACGCGGGTCGCGGATCTCCACTGCGCCGATCTTTAGGATGATGTCGCCGGCCTTGATGCCGGCCTTGTCGGCCGGGCTGCCCTCGGTGACGTCGTTGATGAGCGCGCCTTTCTCGGTGTCGAAGTAGGAGACCAGGTCCTCCGTAAGTTCATCGGTGCGCACGCCGAGGAAGCCGCGCTCGACCTTGCCGGTGTTGGCGAGCTGCTCGACGACGAAGCGCGCGAGGTTGATCGGGATTGCGAAGCCGACGCCGGCGGACGAGCCGCTGCGGCTGAGAATGGCGGTGTTGATGCCGACGACACGGCCGTCGCTGTCGAGCAGGGCGCCGCCGGAGTTGCCCATGTTGATGGCGGCGTCGGTCTGGATGAAATCCTCGAACACCCCCATGCCCATGCCGCGGCCGAGGGCGCTGACGATTCCGCGGCTCACGGACTGGCCGATGCCGAACGGGTTGCCGATGGCGAGGACGACGTCGCCGATCTCTAGCTGGTCGCTGTCACCGAAGGTGGCGGGCGAGAGGTTGGTGGCCTCGATCTTGAGGACGGCGAGGTCGGAGCCCGGATCGCGGCCGACGACCTTGGCCTCGTAGCGCTTGTTGGACTCGCCGATGGAGACCTTCACCTCGTCGGCGCCGTCGATGACGTGGTTGTTGGTGATGATGTAGCCGTCGGCGGTGGCGACGACGCCGGAGCCGAGGCCCTGCTGCACCTGCTCATTGGGCCGGTTGCGGTTCGGGGTGTTGCCGCCGCGGTTGTTGCGGTTGGGGGTGTTTTTCTTGGACGGAGGGGGCGTGGATTCCTCGCGTTCCTCCCGCGGCACAAGCTGGTCGAAAAAGCGACGGAAGCGCGGGTCGTTCATGAACGGCGACATGTCGGGCGCGCGGACGGTCTTGCTCGAATAGACGTAGACCACGCTGGCGGCGGTGCGTTTGACGACGGAGGAGTAGCTGACGCGGTCGGCGGCTTCGCGGTTGATGGGGCGCGAGTCGATCTTGAGGGCGAGCGGCGCGGGCTTGGCTTCGGTCGCGGTCTCGGAGGATTTCCCCTTCGCCTCGGTCGCGGCCTTCCGTTCGCCCTTGCGGCCCGACTTGCCCTCGGCGGCCCAGAGCGTGAGGCCGGAGGTGCCGCCGAAGGCGAGCAGGAAGGCGAGCAGCGG
>JBEGJD010000130.1:0-11722 GCA_041184765.1 Verrucomicrobiota bacterium
GCGCGGACTGGCCGTTCCTGTTCGTGCAGCTAGCTGCCTATGGCGCGCGCGCCGGCGACTGGCCGGGGTTGCGGGCTGCGCAGGCGTTCACCCGTGACACCGTGCCCCACACCGGGATGGCCGTGGCCATCGACTGCGGGGAAAAGGACCAAATCCACCCCGCTGCCAAGCACCCGGTCGGTGAACGCTTGGCCCGCCTCGCCTTGGCACAAGTCTACGGTCGGTCCATCGAGTCGCGTGGACCGCTCGCGGTGCGGGCAGAGGCCGAGGGCGGTCGCGTCGGCGTGCATTTCATCCACATCGCCGCGGGACTGCGAGCGGACGGTGGTTTGCCGGGCTTCGAGTTGGCTGGGAGCGATGGTCGGTTCCACCGCGCGCAGGCCCGGCTCCTGCCGCCGGATCGCGTCGCCGTGGAGGCGGCGGAGGTGCCGGCGCCGGCGGCGGTGCGTTACGCGTGGGCTGACTGGATCGAGCCGGCGGTCACGCTGCGCAACGCCGCGGGCTTGCCGGCGGAGCCCTTTGCCCTGCCGGTGCGGGCCGGGAAGGCGGGATCGCCGTGAGGCGCCTCCTGCTGTTTCTGGCGGGGCTGCCCGGCCTCCTGCCGGCGGCTGACTTTGGCCGCGACATCCGCCCGCTGCTCGAGCGGCGCTGTGTGGAGTGTCACGGCCCGGCGAAGCAGAAGGGCGACCTGCGCCTCGATGCGCGCGTCTTCGCCTTCAAGGGCGGCCACGATGGTCCGGCCCTTGTGGCGGGGAACCCGGCGGCGAGCCCGCTGTTCCAGCGGGTGATCTCGGACGATACGGAGGAGCGGATGCCGGCTAAGGCGGACCCGTTGCCGGCGGAGGAAGTCGCCCTGCTCAAGGCGTGGATCGAGGCCGGCGCGCCGTGGCCGGAGGACGATGCGGACCGGGTGGCGGCCGCGGATCCGCGGCGCGACCATTGGTCCGTGCGACCGGTCCGGAAGGATTTTCCGGCGGACGCGAAGATCGACGGTTTCATTGCCGCGCGGCTCGCGGCGCAGGGACTGGTGCCCGCCCCGTCGGCCGATCGGCGCACGCTGATCCGCCGTCTGACGTTCGACCTGCACGGTCTGCCGCCGGACCCGCGCCGCGTGGAGCGCTTCATCGCGGACCCCGATCCGGTGGCCTACGAGCGGTTGGTCGACGAATTGCTCGCCTCTCCCCATTACGGTGAGCGGTGGGCGCGGCACTGGCTCGATATCGCCCATTACGCGGACACGCACGGATTCGAGCGCGACCAGCTCCGGCCCCACGCCTGGCGTTATCGCGACTGGGTGATCGATGCCCTTAACGCGGGGATGCCCTACGACAGATTCCTCCGGGAGCAGATCGCCGGCGATGTGATCGCGCCCGGGGATCCCGCCGCGCTGGTCGCCACCGGTTTCCTCGCCGCGGGGCCCTGGGACTTCGTGGGCCACGTCGAGACCAAAAGCGACCAGCTCAAGCGCGCCGCCCGCGCCGGCGATCTCGACGATATGGTCACGCAGGTCGTCACTGCGACGATGGGCGTGACGATCCACTGCGCGCGTTGCCACGACCATAAGTTGGATCCTATCCCGCAGCGGGATTATTACCGCCTCTGGTCGGTTTTCTCCGGCGTGCGGCGAGACAACCGCGAGGTGGACGCCACGGAGAGCCGGCGGCTTCGCGCCGAGCGCGAGCGGCTGCGGAAGCTTCATGCGGGCGTGCAGGCGGAGCTGCTGCGGCTGTCCGGCGGGGCGTTGGACCTGGCGGACATGGTCGGCGGCGGCGACGGGCACGGCTCCGGGAAAAAGGGCGCGGGTCTGGTGCTTGAGACCGGTGAGTCAGAGACGACCAAACTCGGCCTGCACCGTAACGTGAAGCCCAACCGGCTGGCGCCGAACCGCATCGCGTTGCCGGATGCCAACGCGTCACGCTTCGTGAAGGGGGTGTTCCTGCCGAACGGCGGTCCCGACGGGAAGAGCCGTATCGCACTCGCACCCGACGTCGTATTGAAGGATCTCCCGCCGACGAGCGGGCTCGCGTGGGACGCGGTCCGGAACGGGCGGCTCAACGCGCAGGCCCACGCGCGGATCGACGGGGTCGACTACGAGGAGGAGGGACGTTCCGTGCTCGGCCTGCACGCCAACGCGGCGGTCGTCTTCGACCTGGCGGCCCTGCGCGAGGCCTACGGGCTTGGCGCGCTGCGGTTGACCGGGGTGGTGGGATTTGGCGCGAAGCAGGGCGCGGCGCCGACCAAGGCCGACTTCGCGGTGTATCTCGACGCCGAGCGCGTGGTGCACCGCGCGGGTCTGGCGAAGACGGAGTCGCTGGCCCTCGAGGTGCCGGTGCCCGCCGGCGCCCGTTTCCTCACCCTGATGGCGACCGATGGCGGCGACGGGGTGGGGTCGGATCTGCTTTTCATCGGTGATGCTCGCCTTCGGTCCGAGGCCCCGGCGACAGGCCCGGCCGGGAACGATCGCGCGCGGATCGCGGAATTGAACGCCGCGGTGGCCGCAGTGCAGCGGGAACTCCGGGAATTGCCGGAGGCCCCGCAGGTATTCGCCATCCGCAGCACGGAGCGACCGCCTCCTACGCGCATGCACCGCCGTGGGGATCCCGAGGACGAAGGCGCGGCGGTCCTTCCCGGAGCCTTCACGTGGGCCGGCCACGCCCCCGCCGATTTCGGTGACGACACGACCCCGGAGGGCGAGCGCCGGCGGCGGCTGGCCGACTGGATCACGCACCCTGACAACCCGCTCACCCCGCGGGTGCTGGTGAACCGGCTGTGGCACCACCATTTCGGGCAGGGCATCGTGGCGACCCCGAGCGACTTCGGGCTGGGCGGTTCGCCGCCGTCGCATCCCGAACTGCTGGACTGGCTGGCCGCGGAATTCCTCCGGAGCGGCGGTTCGCTGAAGCACCTCCATCGTCTGATCGTCACGAGCGCGGCCTACCGGCGGGATTCCCGCGCCGAGGATCCCGCGGCGGTCCGCGTGGACGCGCAGAACCGTCTCCTGTGGCGGCAGAACCCGCGCCGGCTGGACGCCGAGTCGCTGCGGGACGCCGTGCTGACGGTGGCGGGCACCCTCAATCCGGAGCGGGGTGGTCCGGGGTACCGGGATTTCAAATACACGGAGGCCTACGCGCCGTTGTACGACTACGTCACGCCGGACGAGCCCGCGCTCTGGCGCCGCAGCATCTACCGTTTCATCGTGCGCACGACCCCGCACCAGTTCCTGTCGACCCTCGATTGCCCGGATCCGGCGAATCTCACGCCGGCGCGCGTGCGGACGACGACGGCCCTGCAGGCCCTGGCGCTGGCCAACAACGACTTCATGCTGCGGCAGGCGCGGCGTCTGGCCGAACGGGCCGAACGGGAGGCGGGCGCGGGTGAGGCCGCGGTGCGTCGGGCGATCGCGCTCGCGTTCCAGCGGGACGCGACCCCGGCGGAGGCGCGGGCGGGCGCGGAGTTGGCGGCGGCCCGGGGATTGTTCGCCGTCTGCCGCGCGCTGCTGAACGCGAACGAGTTCGTGCACATCGACTGAACCATGAGCGCACCTTCCGCCTTTCCCTGCCGCGGCCACCGCCCGCCCGTGTCGCGCCGTGACTTTCTCCGGGAACTGGGGGGAGGTCTCGGGGGCGTCGCGCTCGCCGCCCTGCTGCACCAGGAGTCCCGGGCGGCCGCGAATCCCCTCGCGCCCCGGCGCGGCCATCATCCGGCGAAGGCGCGGGCGGTGATCCAGATCTTCTGTCCCGGAGGGCTGAGCCACCTGGATTCGTGGGATCACAAGCCGGAGCTGACGAAGCGCAACGGCCGGCCCTTCGATCCCGACGGCAAGCTGCAGTTCTTCGCTTCGAAGCCGGGGAATTGCCAAGGGAGCTGGTGGCCGTTCCGCCAGCACGGCGAGTGCGGGCGCTGGATCAGCGACCTATTCCCCGGTCTCGCGGGTCACGTCGACGACCTGGCGTTCATCCACTCGATGCAGAGCAAGAGCGCGTTGCACGGGCCGGCGATGTTCATGGCCAACAGCGGGTTCATCCTGCCGGGCTTCCCCGCGATGGGAGCGTGGGTCACCTACGGCCTCGGGAGCGAGAACGAGAACCTGCCGGCCTTCGTGGTGCTTCCGGATCCTCGCGGCCTGCCACCGGGCGGGGTGGTTAATTGGGGCGCTGGCTTCCTGCCGGCGTTGCACCAGGGGACGACGATTGCCGCTGGTGGCGACCGGGCGCCGATCGCCGACCTCTTCCCGGAAGGCGAGTTCGCGGCGTTGCGGGGTGAGCCGGAGCGGGCCGGCCGGGATTTCCTGCAGGAGCTGAACCGGGCGCATCGCGCGGAACGTCCGGGGCAGACGGAGCTCGATGCCCGCATCTCGGCCTACGAGCTGGCGGCGCGGCTGCAGCTGAGCGCGCCCGAGGCGACGGAACTCCGGGGGGAGAGCGAGGCCACGCGGCGACTGTACCGCCTGGAGCACGAGGACATCGGGCCCTTCGGGCGCCAATGCCTGCTCGCCCGCCGTCTCGTCGAGCGCGGGGTCAGGTTTGTTCAGGTTTTCTGCGGCGCGGAGAACACGGCGACGAAGAAGATCCGGCCCAACTGGGACAGTCACGAGGACGTCGTGCGCGACCACGGCTACTGGGGGCCGATCCTCGACTCCGGGGCGGCGGCGCTGCTCACCGATTTGAAATCCCGCGGCCTCCTGGAAAGCACGCTCGTGATCTGCACGACGGAGTTTGGTCGCCAACCCGGCGCGCAAGGCGGGGGTGGCAAGGGCCGGGACCACAACCCCGCAGCCTTCACCGCCTGGATGGCGGGCGGAGGGATCCAGGGCGGCACCACCCATGGCGCGACCGACGAGCTCGGCTTCAAGGCCGTGGTGGATCCCGCCTACTGCTACGACCTGCACGCGACGGCGCTGCACCTGCTCGGCCTCGATCACGAGAAACTCTCGTTCTATCACAACGGCATCAACCGCCGCCTCACCGACGTGCACGGGCATGTCATCCGCGGGATAATCAGATCATAGAAGGAGTCTTAGCCCGCGATGGAGACGAGCGTGTTGGTGCTCCTACCCGAGCTGAGAGGGGTAAGGAGGCATAGACGCTAAGCCTTCGCATGAGTATTGGCGAGAGCGGTCGAAGGGGAAAAGGGGGTACAACCCAAGTGCGCTTTCCCGCCGAACGGATTGAGGGACGATAGCCTGTTGCCCGTTGGCCGGCGAGCGGACGTCCTAACGCCCGGAACTGCGGTTTCGAGATTCTCCCCGTTCTACGTGTCCCCCGTTTGCCGCATTGCACCGATTGGGGCGGGTCCGGATAACGGCCGACCGGTTTGTCTCAATGCTTCGCTAAGCCGGCGGAAAAATCCTAGGCGGTCGCAGGCCCCGGCGGGCGAACTTCGTCCTCGTCAAGGTGCGGGAGTTTCCGGATAACCGCCGGTCCCATGAATCCCGTGCTGAAGCTTCTGATCGACGGCGGCAGCCTCACGACCTCCCAGATGGCGAAGGTCGCGGGGCTGACGGAGTCCGAGGTTAATCAGCACCTGGAGCAGCTGAAGGCGGATAAGATCTTCCTCGGCTGGCGTCCGGTGCTCGATCTCTCCCGGGAGGCCGCCGCCGCCGCCGCTGTGCGCGCCGTGATCGAGGTCAAGGTCACGCCGGAGCGGGGCGGGGGATTCAACCGTTTCGCGGAGCGCATCGCTCGCTTCGACGAGGTGGAATCCTGCTACCTGATGTCGGGCGGCTACGACCTGCTGGTGTTCGTGCGCGGCGGCTCGCTCCAGAAGGTCGCGGCGTTCGTGTCGGAGAAGCTCTCGACCGTCGAGGGCGTCCTCTCGACGTCCACCCACTTCATGCTGCGCTGCTACAAGGAGCAGGGTTTCCTGCTCGACGGCGGCGAGGCGCAGACCGCGCGGCTCACCGTCGCGCCCTGAACGCAACCGCACGCACCATGAGCACCGATCCGAAACGATGGGTGGCGGGACACGTGTCCGCGCTGCCCAAGAGCGGTATCCGCGACTTTTTCGAGCTGGTCGCGAAAATGAAGGGCCAGGACGTCATCTCCCTTGGCGTCGGCGAGCCCGACTTCGTCACCCCGTGGCACGTCCGCGAGGCCGCGATCTACGCACTGGAGAAGGGCAAGACCTACTACACGTCCAACCTCGGCACGATCGAGCTGCGGCGCGCGATCTCCACCTACGTTGAGCACCACTTCGGCGTGGTCTACCGGCCCGAGGACCAGGTCATCGTGACGGTCGGTGTCAGCGAGGCGCTGGACCTCGCGTTCCGCGCGTTCTGCAACCCGGGCGACAAGGTGATGTTCCACCAGCCCTGCTACGTGAGCTACCACCCCAGCATCTCGCTGGTGCACGGGCAGGGGATCGCGGTGCCGACGTACGCCAAGGATAACTTCGCGCTCACCGCCGAGGCGCTGCGCGCCGCGTGGCAGCCGGGCGCCAAGATCCTGATGCTCAACCTGCCGTGCAACCCCACCGGCGGCACCTGCACGCGCGAGCAGATCGAGAAGATCGCCGCGTTCTGCCGCGAGAAGGATCTCCTTGTGCTCAGCGACGAGATCTACTCCGAACTCACGTTCGAGGGCACACACACCAGCATCGCCAGCCTCCCGGGCATGGCCGAGCGCACGATCTTCCTGCACGGCTTCTCCAAGGCCTTCGCCATGACCGGCTGGCGCATCGGCTACGCCTGCGGCCCGGCCGACCTCATCGACGCCATGATGAAGGTGCATCAGTACGCCATGATGTGCGCCTCGATCATCGCGCAGGAGGGCGCCCTCGAGGCCCTCAAGAACGGCTGGGACAACGTCCTTGCCATGCGCGAGCAATACCACCGCCGCCGCGACCTCATTGTGCGGCGCTTCAACGAGTCCGGCCTCCGCTGCCACTCGCCGCGCGGCAGTTTTTACGCGTTCCCCGACATCACCGCCACCGGCCTCTCCGAGAAGGATTTCTCCGTGGGCTTGCTCCAGAAGGAGAAGGTCGCGGTGGTCCCCGGCGTCGCCTTCGGCGAGAATGGCCGTGGGCACGTCCGCGCCTGTTTCGCCACGGGCTACGACCAGATCGTCGAGGCCTGCGACCGCGTTGATCGTTTCGTCCAGTCGGCGCCCGGCCGTTCAGCCTCCCGCTGATCGTCCGGTTCCGCGCTCATCTTCCCTTAATCCTCCCGCCGCGCTCCCATGCCTCGCATCGTCGCCATTGTGGGCCGGCCCAACGTCGGCAAAAGCCGCTTGTTCAACCGGCTCGCCCGCCAACGCATCTCCATCGTGCACGACCAGCCGGGCGTCACGCGCGACGTGATCTCCACCGAGGTCGCCGATGGCGCTTACACGCTACTCGACACCGGTGGACTCGGCTACAAGGGCGAGGACACCCCAGCCGCGCTCACGCGCGCCTCGGAGCAGCAGGTGGAGTTCGCGATCTCGGCGGCGGACCTGATCGTTTTCGTGGTCGACGGACTGGGCGGCGTCACATCGCTCGACGAAAAGATCGGCGCGATGCTGCGGAAGGGCCGCAAGCGCGTGCTGCTCGTCGTCAACAAGGCCGATTTCGGCGACGAGAAGATCGCGCTCGAGGACGTCTACCGCCTCGGGCTCGGCGAGCCGCTGCGGGTTTCGGCCGAGCACGGCCGCGGCGAGTCCGACCTGCGCGCGGCGATCCTCGCGGCCCTCGGGCCGGCGCCGGAGGTGACCGAGGAGGCTCGCACCGCGCGCGACCCACTTTGCGTGTGCTTCATCGGTCGGCCCAACGTCGGTAAGTCCTCCCTGAGCAACCGCCTGCTGAAGAGCGATCGCCTGATCGTGAGTCCGGTCCCCGGGACGACGCGCGACGCGATCGAGCTGCCGTTCGAGTTCATCGGCCGCGACGGGAAGCAGTACCCCTTCAAGTTGATCGACACCGCCGGCATCAAGGCGGCGACCAAGCTCGCCTCCCCGGTCGAGTACTTCGCGCGGCTGCGTTCGCTCGACGCGGTGAAGAAGACCGACGTGGTCTTCGTCGTGCTCGACGCCTTCGAGGGCGTGACCCAGCAGGACAAGGCGATCGCCGGTGAAGCCGTGAAGGAGGGGAAGCCGATCGTGGTCGTGGTGAACAAGTGGGACCTCGTGCAGGAGGCCTTTCGGAAGCAGGGCGGTTTCGAGCCGTACGACAGCGAGCGCGACTATCGGGAGAAGTACGAGAAGGCGTTGTTCGACCGGTTGTTCTTCACGCCCGGCTCCCCGGTGATCTTCGTCTCTGCGCTTAGCGGTCACGAGATCGACCGCATGCTCAACGCCGCGGTGCGGTTGCACCGCACGCTCGACAAGAAGATGCCGACCGGGCGCCTCAACCAGACGCTCGCGTACCTCTCGGAGCGCAATCCGCCCCCGGCGATCTCGGGTCGGCGTTTCCGCATCTATTACGCCACGCAGACGGGCAACCGGCCCTTCCGCATCCGGCTGTTTTGCAACCGCGAGGAGAAGCTCTCCGAAGCCTACCGCCGCTACCTCGAAGCCGGACTAGTCGAGGAGTTCAGTCTCAACGGCTGCCCGATCCACTTCGATCTCGTCGGCAAGGAACGAGACAGCGAGCGGATTGCGCGCATCGAGGCCGGTGCCGCCCGGGCCGCTTCCGGCGCGCGTCCGAAATGGCGGAAGGCCGAGAAGTCCAGCGGGCTCGACGAGTGACCCGCGCTGCTGCGGCGCTGGTGATGACAAAGTTTTAATCCGCGAGCGCTCGCCGGTGTCATCTGGCGCGCGTGACATTGGGGGATGAAGACCTCCTGCTTGCTTCGGGTTTTGCTGGGTCTCTCCTTCGCGCTCGCCTGCGGTGGCGCCGAATCCGCGCCGAAGGGGCCCGGCAAAGGCAAGGGCAAGGGCAAAGGCGGCGGTACGCCCGGGGTCGTGAAGCCGACGATGGCCGACACGATCCGCGCGAACATCTACGCCGACAATTGGTTCATGCTCTACATCAACGGGCGACTCGTCGCGGTCGATCCGATCGACTTTATCCCGCACAACGTCGTGTCGGTCGACATCCTGCCCGAGTACCCGATGACGATCGCGGTGATTGCCAAGGACAACGCCGACCCGCGCACGGGCATGGAATATGGCAACCATATCGGCGACGGCGGCTTCATCCTGAAGTTCGGCGATGGCACCGTCACCAACGCGACCTGGAAGGCGAAGTCGTTTTTCCGCGGCCCGATGAACCACGACACCGTGAACCCCAAGGTCGAGCACACGCCGATTCCCGCGAACTGGTTCGCGGTCGACTTCGATGACTCCGGCTGGGAGCGCGCCACCGAGTACACCGAGGAGCGGGTGAACCCGAAGGAGCCGTTTTACAAAGCCGACTTCCAAGGGGCGAAGTTCATCTGGACCGGCGATCTGGACCTCGACAACACGATCATCTTCCGCACCCGCATCGACAAACCCGATTGGAAACCGCGCTGGAACACCAAGCCGGACCTGGACGTGACGGGCGCTCCAGCGCGCTGAGGACAACCTCATGAAGACCTTTCTCCATCGTCTCTTCCGCGCCGCGCGGCCGGCCGCTTTCCTCGCCGGCGCCACCGCAGGTTGTTTCGCGCACCTGATCGGCGACGGCGTCCACGACGCGACCGAACGCCGCGTCGCGCGCGAGTTTCGTCCGGTGCAGGTTTCCCTCTATCTGCCGCCTTTGCTCGCGCAGTTGGGGACGTCCTCCGGGGCGGAGTTTCCCCCCGCGGCGGCCGCCTTCGGCAAATTCGCGCCGGCGGTGCGCGTGCGCGCCGACGCGGATTTCCTCTACGTCGAATCCAACGGCCTGCCTGCCCACAACATGATGGTGGGCATCACCGCATGGCAGCAGCAGGTGCCGCTGCCTCAACCGTACCGCGGTTCCAATGCGTGGCGCATCCCGCTGCGGCCGGTGCCGGCCCCGGACGGCGGCGTGACCATCCGCGATCGCTTCCTGCGCGGGGCGATCGCGCTGGCGGCGAATGGCATCCCGATCTTCAACCCGCAGAACAACCGTGGCGCGGTGTCGCAGGAGATCGGCGAGCTCGACCAATGGGGCGGACATTGCGGAAGGGCCGATGATTACCATTACCACGTCGCGCCGCTGCACCTGCAGGCGGTGCTGGGAAAGGCGTTGCCGGTGGCCTACGCGCTCGACGGTTATCCGATCCACGGCCTCACCGAGGCCGATGACACCGCACCGAAGAACCTCGATCGCTGGAACGGGCACGAGCATGCGCCGCTGGGGTATCATTACCATGCGACGCTGAAGTACCCTTACCTCAACGGCGGCTTTCGGGGCGTCGTGACCGAGCGTGAGGAGCAGGTCGACCCGCAGCCGCGGGCGCAGGGCGTGCGCGAAGCGCTCCAGGTCCTGCGGGGCGCGAAGATCACGAGCTTCAAAACGATCACGCCGGAAAAATCCTATGCGCTGCAGTACGACGTCCGCGGCAGTGCGGGCGCCATCGACTACGAGCAGGTCGGCGAAGGGGTGTGGAAGTTCCGCTTCACGGCGACCGATGGCACGGTGCGCGAGGAAACGTACCGCGCCGGTGACCGTCGCGGTGGCGGTGGCGGGAAGAAGGGCAAGGATGGCAAAGGGAAGCGGGAGGAGGAATGACCCTGTTGAACATGACCAAGGAACGGCTCGGTCGGGTTATGCTGATCTCGCTCGTGTTGTCGTTGGCTGCGGCCGGTGCGGTGCGCGCCGCCGAATCGGCGCGACCGAATTTCGTGGTGTTGATGGCCGAGGCCCAGGGTTGGGCGCAGACCTCGGTGCTGATGGACGACCGCGTGCCGGCGTCGCGCAGCCGGGTCTTCACCACGCCGGCGTTGGAGCGGCTGGCGCGGAGCGGGATGCGTTTCACCTACGGCTACGCCCTCTCCCCGCGCTGCACGCCGTCGCGCGCGGCTTTGTTCACCGGCCGCAGTCCGGCCGCGCTGCGCATGACCTACGTCGGCGTGGGCCGCGACGGCGGCACGCCACGCACCCAGCTCATCCCGCCCGAGCCGTTGCTGGACATGCCGACGAGCGAACTCACGGTGGCGGAGTTGTTGAAGGAGGCGGGTTATACCGCCGCGCATTTCGGCAAGTGGCATGTGGGGCGGACCGATCCCGCGCGGCATGGCTTCGACGCGAGCGACGGCGCGACCTCCAACGGCGGCCCCGACAACGTCGCCAGCCCGAATCCCAAGCAGGCCTACGGCATGACGGAGCGCGGCATTGCTTTCATGGCGAAGGCCAAGGCCGCGGGAAAACCGTTCTACCTGCAACTGTCGCACTATCCCAATCAGGAGCGAAAGGAGGGCGCGCGGCCCGGTCGCGATTCCGCGAAATCCGACGCCGACGAGATCGATAAGACGTTCGGGCTGCTGCTCGACGGGATCGAGCGCCTTGGGCTCACGGGCTCGACGTACATTTTTTACACGGCCGACCACGGCGGTCAGGGCCGCACGAACAACGCGCCCCTTTCCGGCGGCAAGGGCTCGGTGCTGGAGGGCGGGTTGCGCGTGCCGTTCCTGATCAGCGGTCCTGGTATCGCGGGCGACGTCTGCTCGCGGGTGCCGGCGACGGCCTGTGATATCCTGCCCACGATCGCGGAACTTGCGGGCGCGAAGACTCCGCTTCCGGCGGGAGTGGAGGGCGGCAGCCTCGTCGCGGTGCTGCGGAATCCCGCCGGGAACGGGGCGGTGCGGCGCACGCGGGAGGAACTGGTTTTCCATTTCCCGCACTACGACCTCGGGAACGG
>JBEGJD010000131.1:0-2701 GCA_041184765.1 Verrucomicrobiota bacterium
GGCGAAAAATAATTACCCCGGCGGTCGGGCGGACGTTGCTGCGCCCGGGGACGGGCGCACTCCGGCAGCGAGTGGAGCAGCCGGTGGCTGTGGCCAACTTGGAAATTGGGGTTCGACATAACGGCTGGCGGAAACGCGGCGCGGGCCGCACGGAAACTTCCGCCGTTGTTCCCCGCAGTAATAGCGCACCCGAAAACCCGTCACGAGAAAAATATCCGGGAAGGTCAGTTCTTATCTGTGGATTAAAAGCTGAGTAAAAAAGACAAGACTCCAAAGCCCAACGCTAACGAAGCTCGCAATCATGCAAAACACGCCGCTCATTATTTCATCTTTCTTGAACAGCAGATATAGCCCCAGAATAAAACCGACGAAGGGAACGATGATTGCAAAGAGATATGATAATAATATCAGTCTCTGGTTAGGTGAATCAGTCGGGTTGTTTTGACCGGGAACATTGATGTTGGAAACATACCTGGCCTTTGATTTCTGAACTTCCCCGCCGCATTGAGGGCAAAGAAGTTGATCTTCCGGAATATCGTCTCCCAACTCGCAGTAAGCGTTGCATCTTGGGCAAAGGTTTTCGATATCATATTTTTCCCCTAATCATTCAACCACGGTTTTCAGCAATGTATTCTCCGCAATGCTGGCAACTACGCTTGGCCTTGGTAGGCATTACGAACAGATTCAAAGTTTCCACACAAACGGTAAGTCTGAATTTTCAACGTTCAAGGCGGGAGTGGAATTATTGCAGCATAGATTTTTCCACGACAGTGCTTGAAGGGGATACCCATTACCATGAGCGGTCAAATGTGAATAGGCGATTCGGTCAGCCAGCCTTTTACTTAAATGCTGGCTTGGTCTCTGTCCGGCGGCGGCGTTCTTGGCTTGGTTTTCCGGTTCAACTTTTCACTGCAAAAGCTCCCGCTGCCAGTTCATCAGCCCGGGGGCGTGCGCGGCCCAGTCGCGGGCGAGGTCGCCCAACATGGCGCGGGGCGCGATGAGCGTCGGGTCAATGTCCAATCGGTGCGCGTGGGCATTGCGGCGTTTCTCCAGATCGAGGAAGCGGCGGTGCTCCGCCTGGGACGGGCGGCGGCGTTCCGTGCGCAACAGTTCCGGATGCTCGGCGGCGGGCAACGCGAGCGCGGCTTGAACCGCTTGCGCCAGCCCGGCCCGGCGGCGCGGCGAAAGGTAGCGCGGCAGGAGCGGGTCCACGGGTTGTTGCGCGGCGGCGGCTTCGGCGAGCTTCACCAGCAATTCGTGGCTGAGGATGAAGAAGGGCGGTTTGTTGGCGGCGGTGGCTTCGGCCTCGCGCCAGTGCCAGAGTCCGCGCAAGACGGCCAGCGCGGCGCGGCCCAGAACGTAGCTGCCTTTGATGCGCCAGACGGTGTCGGGGTCGGCGGCGCGGAGCTGCGAGGATTCGGCGATGAGCCGGGCGCAACTTTCCTGATGCCACGCGAGCCGGCCTTTGGCGGTGAGTTCGGCGCGGAGTTTGTCGGCAAGGGGCTTGAGGTGGTGGGTGTCGTTGCGGGCGTATTCCTCCATGCGCGGGGTGAGCGGGCGGCGGGACCAGTCGGCTTTCTGCGAACTTTTCTCGAGCTTCACGCCGAGGCAGGTTTCGACGAGGTCGCCCAGGCTGAATTTTTTCATGCCTAGCAGCCGGGCGGCGAGCATGGTGTCGAAGATCGCGCCGGGGACGAATTCGTGGTGTTTGCGGAGCAGCCGCAGGTCGTAGTCCGCCGCGTGGAAAATCAGCTCGTGCCCGGCGAGCGCGTCGAGCAGGGGGGCGATATTAATGCCGGCGAGCGGGTCGATGAGGCGGTCGCCGGCGGCGGTGCTGATCTGGAGGAGGCAGAGTTTTTCGGGGTAGGCGTGCAAGCTGTCGGCCTCAGTGTCCACGGCCACCCAAGCGGCGGCGCGGATGACGGGGAGGATTTCGGCGAGCAGGGCTTCGGTATCAATCACGCGGGAACTTTACGCCTCCGCGAAGGGTGTGAAAAGCCCGGAACGAAATTTTCAGGCGGCGGTGGGACGCAAAACCAGTTCGCCGATTAGCCGCGCGGCGGTTTCGAGCGGGACGGAATCGGTGTTGATGACGAGGTGATAGAGCAGGGGATCGTCCACGTCTTTCTGGAAATATTTGTTGATGTAGCGGCGCCGGCCGAGGTCTTCGCGCCGCACGCGGGCGGCGGCCGCCGGGCGGGACAGCTCCTCGAACTGCTGCATGTGGGCGACGCGGGTTTCCAGTGGCGCGATCAGTCGCACGTGGACTACGCCCGGGGATTTGGCGGTGACCAGGTTGGCGCCGCGGCCCAGCAGGATGACATTGCCTACTTCGGCGAGGTGCAGAATCGTTTCCGCCGTCTGCTCCACCAGCGCCCACGAGGCGGGCCGGAGGCCGAAAAGTTCGTCCATGATGTCCGCGATTTCGGTGACGCGGTCTTCCGGCATATACTTGGCGATGTGGGCGGGCAGATGGTGTTCGGCCAAGACTTCTTCCATGAGGTTGCGGTCAAAGATCGTCCACGGCGGCTCGCCTGGCGGCGTGCGGGCTTGCAGATAGCCGGCGAGTTTCTCGGCCAGCACATGGCTGCCGCAGCCGGATTGCCTGGAAATGGTCACCGCGCGTTTTGCGGCCACTGGTGCGGGGCGGTGGTCTGGCGGTTGCAGTTGGGTGTTGAGGTAGGTGAGGTAACTGTCAAAC
>JBEGJD010000132.1:0-7957 GCA_041184765.1 Verrucomicrobiota bacterium
CGGCATCGCCTCGACGCGGAGCAACTGCGCGACCAAGCGCTCGCCGCCTCGGGTCTCCTCGTAGCCAAGCTCGGCGGTCGTCCGGTGCGGCCATACCAGCCGGAGGGAATCTGGGAAGACGTCGCGATGAAGGAGTCCACGACGCGTTTCTACCAGCCCGACCACGGCGAGAACCTTTACCGGCGCTCCCTTTACACCCTGTGGAAGCGCACGGCGCCGCCGCCGGCGATGGACATCCTCAATGCCCCGAGCCGGGAAGTCTCCTGTGTGCGACGCGATCGTACTAACACGCCGTTGCAGGCCCTCGTGACCCTCAACGACCCCGTGTTTGTCGAGGCCTCGCGCCAGCTCGCGACACAGGCGCTCGCGGAGGCCCGTTCCACGGATGCCCGGCTGGATCACATCACGGTCCGGCTGCTTGGCCGCAAGTTGAAGCCCGATGAACGCCCCGTCGTGCGCCGTACGCTGGAAAAGGCGCAGGAAGCCTACCGCAAGGACCCCGCCTCCGCCTCCCGGCTGCTCGCGGTGGGAGATTCGCCGGCACCGGCGAACGTGTCCGCGCCCGAACTCGCAGCCTGGTCGCTGGTGGCCAGCCAGATCCTTAATCTCGACGAGTCCCTGACCAAATAGTCGCCATGACCCTCCTTCCCTCCGACTGGCACGACACCTTCTCGTCCTACAACGCCGCACTCACGCGCCGGCAGTTCTTCCGCCGCTCCGGCACGGGTCTGGGCGTGGCCGCGCTCGCGTCGCTGATGGGCCCGCGCGCGCTCGGGGCGAACGAAGTTCCGGCCGCGCTGGCCGAACCGTGGCGCATCGCGCCCAAGGCCAAGCGGGCGATCTACATCTCGCTCATCGGCGCGCCCTCGCAGCTGGAGCTTTTCGACTACAAGCCGCACCTTGAGTCGCGGTTTAAGGAAGACCTCAAGGATTGGCTGAAGGACCAGGGCGAGCGTCTCACCGGGATGACGGCCCGGCAGGCGTCTTTCCCGCTGGCGCCGAGCCGCTTCAAATTCGCGCAGCACGGCAAGAGCGGCATTTGGATCAGCGAGCTGCTGCCCAATATCGCGAAAATGGCGGACGATATCTGCGTGATCCGCTCGATGCAGACGGATGCGATCAACCACGAGCCGGCCAACCAGCTCGTCTACACCGGCTCGATGCAGAACGGGAAGGCTTCGCTGGGCTCCTGGCTTGCCTACGGCCTCGGTTCGATGAACCGCGACCTCCCCGCATTCGTGGTGCTGCATGCGAAGCACTCGAGTCCGTTCTCCAACGTCCAGGCGATCTCCGCGCGTCTCTGGGGCTCCGGCTTCCTGCCGGGCAAGCACGCGGGTGTCTCCTTCCGTCCGTCCGGCGATCCGGTGCTCTACTTGAACGATGCGCCGGGCATCCCGCGCGAGTTGCGGCGCGAGATGCTCGACGGATTGGAGCAGCTCAACCGTCGCAGCTACGAGGCGCTGGGTGACCCGGATATCCAGACGCGCACGCAGCAGTACGAGATGGCGTTCCGGATGCAGGCGAGCATCCCGGAACTCGCCGACCTTTCCCAGGAACCGGAGTCGACCTACGCGCTTTACGGCGAGGAGGCCCGGGTGCGCGGCACGTTTGCGAGCTCCGCGCTCATGGCGCGCCGGTTGGTCGAACGCGGAGTGCGTTTCGTGCAGATCTTCCACCGGGGCTGGGACCAGCACGGCTCGTTGCCGCGCGACATCGCCTCCCAATGCAAGGACGTCGACCAGCCCTGCTACGCCCTGCTGCAGGACCTCAAACAGCGCGGCATGCTGGATGACACGCTGGTCATCTGGGGCGGTGAGTTCGGTCGCACGGTCTACTGTCAGGGCGCGCTCACCGAAACCAATTACGGACGCGACCATCACCCGCGCTGCTTCTCGATCTGGCTCGCGGGAGGCGGCATCAAAGGTGGTACGGTTCATGGCGAGACCGACGAGATGTCCTACAACGTGGTTCGTGATCCGGTGCACATCCGCGATCTGCACGCGACTATCCTGCAGCTCATGGGGCTCCATCACGAGAAGCTCGCCTACAAGTTCCAGGGGCTCGACCAGCGGCTCACCGGGGTACTTCCGGCGAAAGTCGTACAGGGCATTCTGGCCTGAAGCCTTCCGGCATGGCTGCACGGCGCTTTCTCCCGCTCCTGCTGCTGTCGGGTGTCCTGGCGCCGGCGAGCGTCGCGGGCGAGATGCCGGAAAAGATCGAGTTCAACCGCGACGTCCGGCCGATTCTTTCTGACAAGTGCTTTCTGTGCCACGGTCCCGATGCCGGGACGCGCAAGGGCAAGCTGCGGCTGGATGTTCGGGAGGATGCCCTCGCGCGCGGGGCCTTCGTGCCGGGCAAGCCCGCCGAGAGTGAACTGCTGCTGCGCATCGCGTCCAAGGAGAGTGACGAGGTGATGCCGCCGCCTGAGACGCACAAGACGATCGCCCCCCGCGAGCGGGCGATCCTCGAGCGTTGGATCGCCCAGGGGGCTCCTTACCAGCGGCACTGGGCGTACGAGCCGCCCGTGAAGGCGGCGATCCCCGCGGGTGCCAATGGCGTCGACGTTCTAGTGGCGCGTCGCCTCAGCGAGTTAGGCTTAAAGCCCTCGCCGGAGGCGGATCGCCGCACGCTGATTCGCCGCCTCTATTCTGACCTCACGGGGCTGCCGCCCGCGCCCGAGGACGTCGCGGCATTCGAGCGCGACGCCGCGCCCGACGCCTACGCGCGGCTGGTCGAGCGCGTCCTGCAAAGCCCGCACCATGGGGAACGCATGGCCATCGGTTGGCTGGATGTGGTGCGCTATGCCGACACCATCGGCTACCACAGCGACAATCCGCGCAACGTCTGGCCCTATCGCGATTGGGTGATCCGGAGCTTCAACGCGAACAAGCGCTTCGACCGCTTCACGCTCGAACAGATCGCGGGTGACCTGCTGCCGGACGCCGATCGGGAGTCTCGCGTGGGCTCCGCGTTCAATCGTCTGCTGCTTTCGACCGAGGAGGGTGGGGCTCAGCCGAAGGATTACGAGGCGCGGATGCTCACGGATCGGGTGAGGGCGGTGGGCGCCGCCTGGCTCGGACAGACGACCGGCTGCGCCCAGTGTCACGACCACAAATTCGATCCTTTCACGCAGCGTGATTTTTACGCCCTTGGCGCGTTCTTCGCTGACGTGAAGGAAGCCGCGGTGGGCCGGCGCGAGGATGGCATGCTCGTGCTCGACGCGGAACAGGAGCGGCGGCTCGCGGGCTTGGATGCGGTGGTGGCGGAGGCGCGGCGGAAGGTGCAGGCCACTTCCGCGGAGACGGCCGTCGCCCAATCGGAGTGGGAGGCTGGACTTGCCGACGGCACGCGCGTGCTTGCCGAGTTGCAGACCGCCGCCGGGGCCTTGGCGCCGGCGGCGGGCGCGCGCGCGGCCCGGGTGGTGGCGGCCGCGGTGAAGAAGCCGCCGGCGGAGCGTGGCCCGAAGGAGCGTCAGGCGGTGCGGGATTATTTCCTCGCGAATGTGGAGACGAAGCACCGGCCGGTGCGCGAAGCTTTGGCGGCGGTCGAAAAGGAACGTCAGGCGTACTACGACACTTTGCCGAAGTGCCTCGTGACCGAATCGTCCCCGAACCGCCGCGTGGTGCGCATCCTGGCCCGCGGAAACTGGATGGACGAGACGGGCGAAGTGGTGCGCGCGGCTTTGCCGCACTATTTGCCGGGGCCAGACTTCGCCGGCGAGGAGCCGACACGGCTCGATCTGGCCCGCTGGCTGGTATCACGCGAGAACCCGCTGACGGCGCGGACGGTCGTGAACCGGCTGTGGAAACAGTTTTTCGGCACGGGCCTCAGTCGCGTGGCCGACGATCTCGGGGCGCAGGGCGAGCCGCCGCCGAATCCGGCGCTGCTCGACTGGCTCGCGTGCGAGTTCATGGACAGCGGTTGGGATGTGCGGCATATCCTGCGGACGATAGTCCTGAGCGCGACGTACCGGCAGACCTCCGATGCGACGCCGGAACAATTGGCGCGCGACCCGTACAACCGGGAGCACGCGCGGCAGAGTCGCTTTCGGGTCGAGGCGGAGTTGGTACGTGACACGGCGCTAACGGTTTCCGGCCTCCTGGTGCCCGCGATCGGCGGGCCGAGTGTGAAACCGTACCAGCCGGACCATTACTGGGAGAACCTCAACTTTCCCCCGCGCGCGTACGATACGGACAGCGGTGCGGCCCAGCACCGTCGCGGCCTCTACGTTTGGTGGCAGCGTACCTTTCTGCACCCGAGCCTGCTGGCCTTCGACGCGCCCAGTCGCGAGGAGTGTGCGGCGGACCGCAACCGTTCCAATCTCCCGCAGCAGGCGCTGGTTTTACTCAACGACCCGACGTACGTGGAGGCGGCGCGGGTGTTCGCCGCGCGAATCCTTGCCGAAGGGGGAGCGAGCCCCTCCGAGCGGATCCGGTGGGCGTGGCGGCGCGCGCTTCAGCGCGATCCCCGTGCGGAGGAGATTCGGGTGGCGGAGGAGCTTCTGGCGAGCCACGGCGCCGTTTACCGGGCCGATCCGAAGGCGGCCGCGGCCCTGATCTCCACGGGCCAGTCGACGGTGCCG
Source organism: Verrucomicrobiota bacterium (assembly GCA_041184765.1). GTDB lineage: Bacteria > Verrucomicrobiota > Verrucomicrobiia > Opitutales > Opitutaceae > ER46. The sequence continues at coordinate 4,583 of JBEGJD010000132.1, forward strand.
GCGGGATTGGATCCTGTGGAGCTCGCGGGGTGGACGCACGTGGCGCGTGTGTTGCTGAACCTGCATGAGTCGATAACCCGATCCTGAGGACGAAATGAACCCGGAACCCTTTTCACCGCTGACCCGCCGCGCCTTTCTCGGCCGTAGCGCCCAAGGCGTGGGTACGGTGGCGTTGGCTTCGCTCATGTCGGGAGGTGATTTGCGCGCGGTGCCAGCCCGTGGCGTCATCCATCCCCTTCCTCTGCCGCAGCGGGCGAAGCGGGTGATCTGGCTGACGATGGCCGGCGGGCCCTCGCAATTGGAGACGTTCGATCCGAAGCCAAAGCTGGCGGCCATGCATGGCCAACCCATGCCGGAGAGCCTGACCAAGGGGCAGCAACTGGCGCAGTTGCAGGGGCAGGACCTCGTCTGTCACGCGCCTCAGTTCAAGTTCCAGAAGTTCGGCCGCGAGCAGGTCGAGATCAGCGAGCTGTTCCCCCACATCGGCTCGGTTGTGGACGACATTTGCCTGATCCGCTCGATGACGACGGACGCGATCAACCACGACCCGGCTCACATGTTCATGAACACCGGCTCGCAGATCGCGGGCCGGCCCAGCATGGGGGCATGGGTGAACTACGGGCTCGGCAGCGAAGCGGAGGATCTGCCGGGTTTCGTGGTGATGATTTCAACCGGGCCGGGCCGCTCCCCGCAGCCAGTGGCTGCGCGGCAGTGGAGCAGCGGTTTCCTGCCCAGCCGTTTCCAGGGCGTGCAACTCCACGGTCGGGGTGATGCCGTTCATTATCTGGGCAATCCGGCCGGGATCGGCCGCGGGCAGCAGGAGGCCGATATCCGCGCGATCAACACCCTGAATCGCCAGCACGAGGCGCTGGTGGGCGACCCGGAGATCGCCACGCGGATCGCCCAGTACGAGATGGCCTTCCGGATGCAGGCGAGCGTGCCGGAGCTCACCGACCTGCGCGGTGAGAGCGCGGCGACACTCGCAATGTACGGCTGCATACCCGGCGACGGTTCGTTCGCTGCGAATTGCCTCCTCGCACGCCGGCTGGCGGAGCGGGGTGTTCGTTTTATCCAACTCTACCACCGTGACTGGGATCACCACAGTCAGCTGGTGGAGGAATTGCCGCTCCGCGCCCGCGAGACCGATCGGGCCTCGGCCGCGCTGATCAAGGACCTCAAGCAACGCGGGATGTTGGACGACACGTTGGTCGTGTGGTCGGGGGAATTTGGGCGCACCCCGATGGCCCAGGCGAACAAGGGCTCAACCGGTCGCGATCACCACAATAAGGCGATGTCGATGTGGTTGGCGGGAGCGGGCATCCGGCGGGGACAGGTCTACGGGTCAACCGACGATCTCGGCTATGCGGCGATGGAAAACGTCTGCACGGTACATGATCTCCATGCCACGATGCTCCACCAATTGGGTATCCGCCACGACGCGTTTTCGGTGAAGTTTCAGGGCCTCGACGCCCGTTTGACGGGAGTCGAGGGCGCCAACGTGATCGACGGTATCCTCGCCTAGGCTCAGCGCCCTAAAGCAAAAAGGCCCGCCGGAGCGGGCCCTTGAGCGCGGGTCACTTCTTCTGCTTGGCCGCTTCGGCCTTCGCGGCCGTCTCGATTTTGGCGGCTTCCTCGTCGGTGACGAACATGTAGACGTGGGCTGTCTCGATCACGACGGTGTAGTTGCGGTCGATCGAGAATCCATAGGTCTTACGCATCTTGTCGTTGTTCTCGTTCAGCCGGGCGATGACGGCGTCCAGACGGGATTTGAGCTCCTTTTTCTTCGCGGGGTCGGTCTCCTTTTCATGAGCGGCGTTGATCTCGATCGCCGCCTGACGCTGTGACTGCAGGAGCTGCACGTTGGTCTGGAACTCGCGGTTGGCCTCGACGGTATTGAGCGTCGAGACCCGCACGAGCTTCTGCTGCTTCGTGTCGGCGGCCGGCGCGGCGGCGCTTTTCGAGGCGGCTTCGGCGCCAGAGAGTTGGGCCGCGGCGACAAGGCCGGCGGCAACGGTGAGGAGGCGGAGGGTGCGGGTGGTCATGTTAAGATTACCAGGGGCGGGAAATGGGGGGCTTAGAAGGAAACACGCTCCAGGAAGCGCATGCTTTGCGGAATCTGCTCCGGCGCGGTGGGCGACTCATCCTCGATGAAGTAATACTTCACCCCGGCCTTGCGGGCGGCGGGCAGGATCTCGGTCCACTTCATCTGGCCGGTGCCGAGGACGACGTCGTTCGTGACGTCAGTTTTGCCGGCGAGGCTACCAGTCGCGACGCCCTTCTTCAGGTCCTTCAAGTGCATGAGCGACCAGCGCCCGGGATACTTCGCGAGCAGCTTGGCGGGGTCTTGTCCCGGGAAGACCGTCCACAGCACATCCATCTGGAAGCTCACCAGCTTCGGGTCCGTCTCGCGCATCAGCAGATCCATCAGCGTCTCGTCGCCAAACTTGTGAAATTCAAAGCCGTGGTTGTGGTAGAAAAACTTCAAGCCGTGCTTCGCCAGCACAGCTCCCGCGCGATTAAAGACGGCGGCGATTTCACGGGTCTGCCTCTCATCGAGCGGCGCCTTATGGTCCGCCCACGCGCAACCGGCGAACTCCAGCCCGAGCGCCTTGGCCTCGGCGGCGACGGACTCCGGGTCTTCCTTGAAACGCTTGTAGGGGAAGTGGCCGCTGACCGCCTTGATGCCGCGGTCCGCCAGCAGCTTGGTGAGCTGCTCCGGCTTCAGATTATAGGTGCCCGCGAGCTCCGCGTACCGGATTCCGAAGCCCTTCACGGTATCCAGGGTCTTCGGTACGCCGTTGGCGGCGAATTGGGCGCGCAGGCTGTAGAGCTGCAGGCCCACCGGACCTTGGAATGATTTGCCGGTGCCGGCGTCGGCGGCCGTGGCGCCGGTCGCGAGCATCACCAGGGCGGCGGCGGTGAAGAGCGGACGGAGGAGGGTTTTCATGGAGGAAGGGGGTTGAAGTTGAAGAGTTTCAGAGCGCGCGGGGGCAGCCGGCTTGTCAAGGAGCGGCTTGGGCAGGAGCGCGTAGGAATCCGCGGCGGGCGAGCCATTCGGCGGCACGGGCGGGCCAGGTGGTCACCGGCAGTTCCGGCACGGGACGAAGTCCGTAGCCATGGCCGCCGGTATCGTAGACGTGAACCTCGGCCGATCCGCCGTGCTTCTTCACTTCCGCGGCGAGGAGCAGCGAGTTCTCCACCGGCACGCCGTCATCGAAAGCGTGAACGAGGAACAAGGGCGGCGTGCCCGGGCCCACCGCGACGCCCGAGCGCAGCGTCGTCTGACCGCGCTCCACAAATCCTCCCGTGTAAATCAGCAGCGCGAAATCGGGCCGGCACGGGGTCTGGTCGACTCGGTCGATCGGAGCGTAGTGC
>JBEGJD010000133.1:0-4420 GCA_041184765.1 Verrucomicrobiota bacterium
ATGGAACACCACCCGACACCTCCCGCCCCCGACCGGCGAAACTTTCTCGCCAAGGCCGCCGCCACCGTCATCGGCGGAATCACCGTCGTCATCCCGGCCGCCTCGGGCCTCCTCGTCCTCCTCGACCCGCTGCGCCGCAAGTCCGCCGATGGCGGCGCCGTCTTCGTCGCGAACCTCGCGGCGGTCCCGGAGAGCGGCGAGCCGCGGAAATTCCCCGTGCTGGCGACCCGCGTCGACGCGTGGAACCGCACGCCCGACGTGCCCGTCGGCGCCGTCTACCTCCAGCGGGTCGCGGGCGGCGCGGTCCGCGCCCTCAACGTCGCCTGCCCGCACGCGGGTTGTTTCGTCGATTTCAAGAGCGCACGGAACAACTACCACTGCCCGTGCCACAACAGCAGTTTCGCCCTCGACGGTAAGGTGCTCGACCCGAAGAGCCCGAGCCCGCGTCCGCTCGACACGCTCGAGACCGAGGTGCGCAACGGCACCGAGGTGTGGGTGAAGTTCCGGAACTTCCGCGCCGGCGTGCATGAAAAGATCCCCGTCTGACGACCGCCCCGTGAAACCACTCGACTGGCTCGATCAACGCACCGGTTACCGGAAGCTGGCCCACGAGGTCCTCTTCGAGAACGTGCCCGGCGGGGCGCGCTGGCGCTACGTGTGGGGCAGCACGCTGGTCTTCTGCTTCACGATCCAGGTCATCACGGGCATCGCGCTCTGGTTCGCCTACAGCCCGAGTTCGCAGACGGCGTGGGAGAGCGTCTATTACATCCAGCACGAGATGTGGGGCGGCTGGTTCCTCCGCGGCCTCCACCACTACACCGCGCAGGCGATGACGATGCTCCTCGCCGTCCACCTCATGCAGGTGGTGATCGACGGCGCCTACAAGGCCCCGCGGGAATTCAACTTCTGGTCGGGCATCATCCTGCTTTGCCTCACCCTCGGGCTGTCCCTGACCGGCTACCTGCTTCCCTGGGACCAGAAGGGCTACTGGGCCACCCGCGTCGCCACCAACATCGTCGCCATCACGCCGTTCATCGGCCCGGAGCTGCAACAGCTCGTCGTCGGGGGCGCCGACTACGGCCACCACACGCTCACGCGCTTCTTTGCGCTGCACGCCGGGGTGATCCCCGGCGCGATCATCCTCTTCATCGTCGGCCACATCTACTTCTTCCGGCGCCACGGCCTCACGCCGAAGGAGCCCCGCCGCCGGCCCGACGCCGCGTTCTGGCCCGACCAGGTGCTGCGCGACGCCGTCGCGTGCCTCGCCGTGCTCGCCGTCGTGGTGTTCCTCGTCATCCGGACGCGCGGCGCCGAGCTCGGGGCGCCCGCCGACCCCTCCGAGCCCTTCCCGGCCGCGCGCCCGGAGTGGTACTTTCTGTTCCTGTTCGAGTTCCTGAAGTATTTCCCCGGCGGCACCGAGGTCTGGGGCGCGATCGTCATCCCCGCCCTGCTGATGGGGCTGCTCGCGGCCATGCCGTTCGTCGGCAACTGGCGGCTCGGCCACCGTTTCAACGTCGGCTTCCTCTGGGTGATGCTCGCCGGCGCCGGCTGGCTCACCTGGCTCGCCATCGCCGAGGACCGGGCGAATCCCGACCACGCGATCGCCGTGAACACCGCGGAACGCGAGGCCCGGCGCGTGATCGAGCTCGCGCGCTCGCCCGCCGGCATCCCGCCCACCGGCGCCGTCGGCCTCCTGCGCAACGACCCGCTCACCCAGGGCCCGAAGCTGTTCGCGAAGCATTGCGCCAGCTGCCACCGCTTCGACGGTCATGACGGGCTCGGCGGCCAGCCCAAGGACCCGGCGTCGGCCGCGGACCTCAAGGGCTTCGCCGGCCGCGAGTGGCTCACGGGGTTGCTCGATCCCAACCGGGTCGCCACGCCGCATTACTTCGGCGCGACCAAGTTCAAGGCCGGCAAGATGGTCAAATACGTGCAGGAGGACGTCGCGGGCTTCCCGCCCGACGATCGCAAGCTGCTCGAGAAGACCATCGTCGCGCTCTCCGCCGAGGCGGGGCTGAAGTCGCAACGCGATCGCGACCGTCGCGACACCGCGCTGATCGTCGAGGGCAAGGAGGCGCTGGTCGGCACCCGCATGAACTGCGCCGAATGCCATGTCTTCCACGGCAAGGGCGAGACCGTCGGTCCCGACCTCACCGGCTACGGCTCGCGCCAGTGGCTGCTCGACTTCATCGGCAACCCGGCGCACCCGCGCTTCTACGGCGACCGCAACGACCGCATGCCCCTCTTCGGCGAGGACAAGGTGCTGCCCGAGGCGGAACTCAGCCTGCTCGTCGACTGGTTGCGCGGCGAATGGTTCGAGCCGGCGCCCGTCGCGGCGAAATGACGCCCCGCCGGGGCGCCGCGGCCGCCCCAACCGCCTTCGAGGAAGCGGCGTCCGGAGCTCCGGACCCAAGCACCTCGGGCTCGCGCTTCCCCGGAAGGATTCCCCTCGGTCACGCCATCGTCTCGTTTATCCGCGCCATCCGCGAAATCTGCGGTTCAAATTCGCTGCCCTAGGAACAGCCTTCCTCCTTCGCTGGGCCTTTCTCGTTCGCGAAGCCTATGGAGGACCCGGACGGAGGACGAGACGGCCGTACGTTTTCCGGCATTGTCCGGGGTCGCCGGACCCCGGCTACAAACGAACCCCATTTATCCGTGTCGATTCGTGTCCATCCGTGGTTGCCCCCTCGCGGAGCGACTCCGGAGCAAATCACGAACCCCATCGCTTGAAACAGAAGCGCGGGAAGGTCGGAAAGACCCACCACCGTTTCCCCATCCGCGACATCCGCGAAATCCACGGTTAAAAAACCGAGCCGAGGAAACCTCGGATTGCGCAGCTGGCTCAAATGACGAGTCCCAAGTCTCGCCGTGGGTCGGCAAGGCAATCGAATCCGCCCTCGGCCGTCCCGGTTTTAGCACGATCCGCGGCGGGCGGCCGCGGCTACACCCAAGCCGCCGCCATTCGTGTCCCTTGGTGTCCATTCGTGGTTCACCCGCTCGTGAGGATCCAAGAGCTGGTATCGGACCAAGGGCACAACAGACCAAAGGACCAAGGGAATGGATCCGTGTGAATCCGTCCATCCGTGGTTGCCCCCTCGCGGAGCCATTCGGAAGCCGTCCTGAACGACACTTCGGCCGCCCGACGTTCGTCATGAAACGCGTCCGATGTAGCCGAGGGCGTTTACCCGCCTCAGGCGGGCCCCCCTCGGATCATCGGAAACTCCTTCCGCCAATCCCCCTCACTCCCTCTCACCTCGTGCCCTCCGTAGGCTTGGCGAAGGAGGGCCACTCCTCCCTCCCGGCGCGGCTCCGCCGCGCCGGGTCACACGTCGATGATCGGCGGTGTGCGGCCGCCGCCCCAGGCCGCCGGCGGGCTGCCGGTGCCGCAATGCGGACAGGGAATTTCGGAGCGCCGCGCCGAGCAATGCGGACACACGGCTCCCGTGGAAAACGGGTCGAAACCGTTGCCGCAGGTCGGGCACGACCACAGCGGGCCTCCGGGCGGGGCCTGCTGGCAGGAAGGACAGCGGAAGCCCGTGTGGCGCGGGAGTTTCTCGAGCGCGAGGATCAGGCGCGAGTGGCGGAGCCCGGTGAGACATTGCGAGGCGAGAAAACCCGCGAGCAACAGCGTGAAAAGCCAGCGGTGCGGCTGCAGCCAGAGGAGGCCGCCGGCCAGCACCACCACGCCCGCGATGCCAAGGATCGTGGCGATCTGCAGGCTGCGCGCCCGGCCGACCGCAAACCAGAGCAGCGACCGCAGGATTTGACCGCCGTCGAGCGGGTAGACCGGCAGGAGGTTGAAGGCCAGCAGCCCGGCGTTGATCCAGAACAGCGCCTGGAGGAAATGCCGGAAGTCAGCCGACTCCGCCCCCCAGCCGAGACCCGTACGGGCCCGGATGAGTCCAAGGATCACCGGCAGGAGCACGACATTCACGAGCGGCCCTGCCGCGATGCTCCAAAGCTCCGCGCCCGGACGCGGCGGCGGCCGCACAAACGCGACCCCGCCGAGCGGCCACAGGATGATCTCGTCGGCCGTGCCACCCGTCTGCCGGCAGGCGAGCGCGTGGCCGAATTCGTGCATGAGCACGATCGCGAACAACGCGAGGTACTCGGCGACATTCCACGTGTACGACGTGTACGCGCGGCTGCGCAGTGCGAGCTCGAACGCCGCGAAGACGAACCACCACCAATGCAGGTAAACCCGCACGCCGAAGAGGCGGAACAGCGGGATCGAGCCCGAGCGCGAAGGCAGCATCGGGAAATTCTCCGGGGTTCCGCCGCCGGTGGCCACTCCGGATTGCGCGCCACGCGGCGGGTTGCAAAGCGCGCGCCGCTTCGCCTGCTTCTCCGGACATGAAACCCGCCTTCCGCCCCTTGCTCGCCTTGTTGTTCACCCCCGCCCTCGTGTGGTCCGCCGAGG
>JBEGJD010000134.1:0-3388 GCA_041184765.1 Verrucomicrobiota bacterium
CACCCGACTCTCCGCTCAACCGGTTGGCCTCCGTTACCTCCGTTTGCTCCTGTTGACGGCTTGGGACGAAGAGACCTCAGAGGCCGCAGGGCGTCTTCAGTAATGCGGAGGCCGCTCTGAATCAGACGCTGATTCGCCGGCCGCCTCGGAGCCTGACGAGGCGGCACGTTCCCGCCACGTCCTCAGTTCTCGGCGCAACGCCGCCAGCTCCTCCGCCAACTCGAGCATGACCTTGTCCTGCGCCGTGACGTGGTGTTCGAGAAACGCGATCTTCTCCTCAAGTCGTTGGATGCTTTCGTGCAACGGGAGACGCGGATTTGGACTCGGCCTTGAGTTCATCGAGCTGCGGCAGGATCACCCCCTTGTAACAGTCAGGACACACGGAGTGGCTGAAGTCGCTGCCGGTGCGCTCGCTGATATACGCCTCGATCTGCTGCCAGTAATTGCGGTCGTCCCTGATCTTTTTGCAGTAGGAGCAGATTGGCAGGAGCTCCTCCAATTGCCGCACCTGCGTCGTGTACCGGAGGATTCGTTCCGCGACCCGCAACCGCATCCAAAGCTCGGGGAAGTCGAGGGGCTTGCTGAGAAAATCATCCACGCCCGCGTCGGCCGCCTCGGTCTGGTTCGCCGCGGTCGCGTCACGGGCGGTGAGCAAAATGAAGTAAACGTACTCGGCCTCATCTCTGCTCCGCACGCGCCGGCAGAGCTCCAAACCGTCCACTCCCGGCATTGTCCAGTCGCTCACCACGACGCGAACCGGCTCGCGCTGGAGCACCTCCCAAGCGGCCTCGCCGGATTCGGCGACGAACACCTCATGTCCAAGCTTGCGTAGAGCAGCTTGGAGAACGGTCCGGGAAACCGCATCGTCTTCGACGGCGAGGATCTTCAATCGGCGTCACGGTGCGGGGCGGACCCGTGGACGCGCAACGTTCAAATCGGAAGTCCGCAGCGGAATAAAAATCCCAGCCCGCCTACCTTGGCGTGTCCACGACGCAGAGTAAGATGCAGCCGAGGGACCCACCTCCGTCCGTCGCGCCCTCACCCGCATCCACCCCATCCGCCAGATAGACGGTGAAACGCGCAAAGCCATTCAGCACCTGCACCGCGACACCCCTCCATCCGCCGAATCCGAGCTATCCGTGGTTAAAAACCGGGGGCGATCCAAACAGCCCATGGACGTTTCTGACTCGGGACGATCCGAGGCAAACCGCCTCGGCTACACCAAAGCCGGCGCCATCCGGGTGAATCCGCGTCCATCCGCGGTTGCCCCACCGCGGAGCCGACTAGGGCTCGCCGTTCCCCCGCCGCTCACCTCACGACGCCGGCGAAAGCAGCCGCTCCAAGTCCGCCGGGTTGGTCACCGGAGCCTGACAGGAAAACTCCTCGCAAACGTAGGCCGTGGCACGGCCCCCTAACGGCACCATCGCGCCGATCCAGGGCGCGCGGGCGGCCAGCCAAGACTGGCCCTCGCCGCCGTCGGCGGCCGCGACCGCCCGGTACGGACCAAACCTCGCGCCGACCACGCGAGCCATGGCCTGAAAATCCGCCGACTTAGGATCTCCGGCGATCACCACGTGCCGCGGCGGTTCCAGCGCTAATTCCAACGCGCAGAGCATCTGCGGCATCACGTGCGGCGCTCGCGACCACGTGTCGCGGAACGCCTCGAGCACGCGCCGGCCCCGCTCGCGGTAAGGGCGCCCGCCGGCGTCGGTCTCGAACCAGGCGCCGAACCGCAGCAGATTCATCGCCGCGACGCTGGATGGCGCCGGCTCCGCGCCGTCGTAGTCCTCCTTCAGGCGGATCACGATGCTGGTGTCCCAACCGGGCGAATTGAAGTAACCACCCTCCGCCTCGTCCCAGAACAACTCGTCCATCTTGGCCTGCAGCCACACCGCCCATTGCAGCCAGCGCACGTCGAACGACGCCTCGTGCAGGTCGAGCAGCGCCTGGATCAGGAAAGCGTAGTCCTCGGCGAAACCCTCCGTGAAACCGCGCACGCCCCGCCGCCACGAACGGAACAGGACGCCCCGGTTGCCGTCGTGCAGCTCGCGCGCGATGAAGTCGGCGGCGCCCGTCGCCGCCGCGAGATATTCCGCGTCGCCCAGCACGCGGTAAGCCCGGGCGAACGCCGAGATCATCAGCGCGTTGCAGGAAGTAAGCACCTTGTCGTCGAGGTGCGGCCGCGGCCGCCGGGCCCGCGCGGAGCGCAGGCGTTCGACCACGGAGAGCAACCGGTCGTTGGCCACCTCCGGATCGAGTCCGAAATGCCGCGCCGTCTCCGCGAGACCGCGGCGCTGGACGAGAATGTTGCGCCCGCGGAGTTCCCCCTGCGGGTCGAGCTGCGCCGGCACGTTGCCCTGCTCGTCCACCCCGAAGTGCCACGCGGCGAATGCCGCGTCTTCGCCCAGCGCCGCGCGCAGCTCCGCCGGCGTCCAGACGTAGAACGCCCCCTCGGCATGGCCCGTGATCGCACCCGTGGCGTCGGCGACTGGCGAATCGGCGTCCTCGGCCGTGAAAAAACCACCGCCCGGCGCGGTGAGATCGCGGCCCACGTAGCCGAGGATGTCGCGTGCCAGCCAGGCGAAGCGCTCGTCGCCCGTCGCCTGCCGCGCCTCGAGGCAGTTCACGGCGATCTGCGCCTGGTCATAGAGCATCTTCTCGAAGTGCGGCACCAACCAGCCGTCGTCGACCGAGTAGCGGTGGAACCCGCCACCCACGTGGTCATGGATGCCTCCGCGAGCCATGGCCCGCAACGTGGACGTTGCGAGGCGCACCGCCTCGGCGCCGAGTTCGCTCGCGGCACCCTGCAGGGCGGCGACGCGAAATAGGAAACTCAGGTTGGACGCCCGCGGGAACTTCGGCGCCCCGCCGAAACCGCCGCTCCGGGCGTCGAAATTCTCGTGGTAGTGGCGGAAACCTTCCTCAAAGGCGCGTCCCGCGGCCTCCACCAAGGGCTCCGAGGTCTCCGCCCGACCGGGGCCCTCCGCGCGGGCCCGCAGCAGCCCGAGCGCGCGCTCGCCCTCGGCGACCAATTTCGCGCGTTCCTCGCGCCAGCCGCGGGCGATCGCCCGTAGCACCGTCGGGAAACCCGCGCGGCCGTGGCGGTCCTCCGGCGGGTAATACGTGCCGCCGTAGAAGGGTTTCAGATCCGGCGTAAGCCACGCGCTCAACGGCCACCCGCCGTGGCCGGTCATCGTCTGCACGTACGCCATGTACACGCGGTCGACGTCGGGCCGCTCCTCCCGGTCGACCTTGATGCTTATGAAATGCTCGTTGAGCAGCGCGGCGGTGGCTTCGTTCTCGAACGACTCGTGCGCCATCACGTGGCACCAATGGCACGTCGAATAGCCGATGCTCAGGAAGATCGGCTTGTCCTCGCGCCGCGCCC
>JBEGJD010000135.1:0-2942 GCA_041184765.1 Verrucomicrobiota bacterium
CGGCGCGCGACATGTACATCAGGCCGACGTAATCCGCCTCCTTCTCCTTGGCGCGGTCGAAGGCGAAACCGCTGATGCCCGTCGTCAGACCGTAGACCTGGCCGAGCGCGTCGATGGTGAGGCCGGAGGCGCCGCCGACGATACCACCGACCATGCCGACGGTGCCCACCGCGCTGACGGCCAGTTCGCGGGAGAGCTTTTCGTGGACGTGCTTGGCGGTGACGTGGGCGATCTCATGGGCGATGACGGAGGCCAGTTGGTCATCGGTCTTGGCGATCTTGAAGATGCCGGAGAACACGCCGACCTTTCCTCCCGCCATCGCGAACGCGTTGATTTGTGGAACGTCGAACACGATGAACTCCCAGTCGGCGTCGGGCATGTCCCAGAATACGACCTTGGAAAGCCGGCTACCAACGCGCTGCAGCTGCTCGTTGTGGTCCTTGTTCCGCGACACCCGGTAGCGGCGCTTCATGTCGTCGAACATCCCGATGCTCATCTTCGTGACCTCCTTGTCGTCGACGAGGTTCATGGCCCGGCGACCGGTCACGGGTACCTCGTAGCAGCCGGCGGAAAACACGAGGGCGGCTAGGGCGACGAGGAGCGAAGCGGCGGACGTCTTCTTCATGGCGGATGACTTTGGGTAAAGCCACGGGACCGGTAGGCCGGTTGGAGGCAATCGCAAGCTTGGGACGCGAAGGTGGCGCATTTGTTTCCAGGAAATCACGGGGAGGGCAAAGGCCTTTGCATTTTTGCCGATCCTCGCCATTCATTCGACGTCGGAACGAACCCCGGTTCCGAAAGTCTGGAACCCAACTTTCCGCCAACCGCAGAGCAATCAGAACGTCATTCCCACCACGCCATGGCCGACGAAAACGAAGTCAACGCGGGCAAGAAACGCCGGGTCATCCATTGGAATCCGGACGCGGGAAAGCAGGAGGAGCGTCGCCGCTGGACATGGCCACGAATCGCAGCGTGGTCGGCGGGCGGGCTGTTCGGCCTGTTGCTCGTCGCCGGTCTGGTGATCCGCGGAATCAAGTTGGTCTGGGGCCCCGACGTCCTCCAGCCGCGCGCCGCCGAGACCGTGGCGGCCGCGCCGACGGTGGAAGGCGCCAGTTCGGCGTTCATCAGCCGGGCCAAGGCAGAGCAGGCGTTCGAGCTCGCCTCGAAGGCGCTCAAGGAATTGCGGCGCCTGCCGACCGACCACCCGTCGCAGCTCGAGCAGCTGATCGTGATGGAGAAGGCGTTCACGCAGAGTGACGCGCTCATGAAGGCCCACGAGTTCGCGCGCGCCTTCGGTCTGCTCGAGACGCTCAACCAGGACATCGACGCGTTTTCGCGTAACGTGAAGGCCAAGGGCGAGGCGCGTCAGGCCTACGACGCGATCCTGCTGCGGGTGAAGGACCTCGAGGTCGCGCGAACACTCGCGCCGGGGCGACTGGAGGCGGCTTTTGAGTCCGCGGGCGCTGGCCGCCAGCTGATGACGGACGGCAATTTCTCCGGCGCGAAACAGGTCTTCGACCGCGGTTTCGCCGAGCTCAAGCAGGCGGAGCAGGTTCTGCAGGCGTTTGTGCGCGACAACCTGCTCGCGGGCCAGAAGGCCTTGGCGTCGGGTGAGAAGGACGCGGCGCGCAAGGCGTTCCAGCAGGTGATGGAGAAGGCTCCGGGCAATGAGGCCGCCACGCTCGGACTGAAGCGGGCCGAGAACATCGACCGGGTATACGCGCTGCTCCAGCAGGGTGCCCAGCTCGAGAAGGATCGGCGGTTCGCCGATGCGGCCGAATCCTATAAGAAGGCCTTCGCGCTCGACGGATTTTCCGCCGCCGCGCAGGAGGGGCAGTCTCGCGCGGCGCGGCTGGAGAGGGAAACCCGTTTCGCGGAGGCAAAGGCCGCCGCCGACGAGGCCATCAAAGTCCGCGATTGGAACAAGGCCATCGCCGAACTGCAAAACGCCCTGAAGGTCTATCCGCAGAAGACGGAGGTCCAGGCGCAGCTGAAGTCGGCCCGCGAGAGTGCCCATCGTGAGTCGGTGCAAAAGGCGCTGGCCCGAGCGTTCGAGCACGAGAAGGCATTTCAGTGGAACGAGGCCCGCGCCGCGTTCAACGAGACCCTGCAGCTCGATCCCGACCATGCTGAGGCGAAGGACGGATACAAGCGCGCCGGCACCGTGATCCGCGCGTTGCTCCAATACGAGCGCTACATCGAGGCCGCGGATCAGTTGGCCAACAAGGCCGACTTCCAGGGCGCGATCCGGCGCTTCAACGAGGCCATGGCGGTCAAGCCCGCCTACCTCCAGGCAAGCGACCGCGTGCAGCAGTTGCAGGCGTTGCTCTTGGCGCAGAACACGCCGGTGGATGTGACGTTCAAGTCCGACGATGAGACCTGGGTGCAGATCACGAATTTCCGCGCTCCGAAAAAGTTCCAGACCGAGACCATCAAGATCCTCCCGGGCAATTATGAGGTGGTGGGGCGCCGGCGCGGTTACCGCGACGTAGTCATGCTACTCCAGGTGCGCGGCGGCATGCCGGCCCCGGAGGTCACGGTCATTTGCACGGTCAAGGCCGACAAATGACGTCGTCCATGCTTCGCCCGCTCGTCGCGGTCGTCCTCTGCGCCGAGGTCTCGCTGTTTGCCGCGGAAACCGCGCGTCCTGCCACGTCGGCCGAGCGCTTGCCGCCGGGCCGAACCGGATCGTCGGCCCGGGGGCCGCTGCCTGATCCCGCTTTGCTGGATGGTTCCAAGGTGGCCGCCGAGAAGAAGGGCGAATTCGGGATGATCGGCGACTTCGAGCTTCCCGGCGAAGAGGACGGAAAGAAGGAAAAAGCCGGCGGTGCTGGAGCGGGAGGCCCGGAAAATCAGCAAGCGGAGTCGGGAGGTTCGGGTCAGCCCGGAGCCGGCGGGGAAGCGGGTCAGGCGGGTGTCGCAGGAACCGGGAAGCAGGGACC
>JBEGJD010000136.1:0-3059 GCA_041184765.1 Verrucomicrobiota bacterium
GCTCCGCTCACCCACATCATCATCGGTACGGGCAGCGAGCTGCAACTCGCGCTGGGCGCCGCGAAGACTTTGGGTGCCGGAGTGCGGGTTGTGTCGATGCCCTCCACGCAGATTTTCGACCGGCAGTCGGCGGAATATCGCGAGTCGGTGTTGCCGTCCTCTTGCCGTCGCCGTGTAGCGGTGGAGGCCGGTGTCACCATCGGCTGGCACAAGTATGTCGGCCTCGATGGTCGCGTGGTCGGAATTGACCGTTTCGGGCTCAGTGCGCCCGCTCCGGTCGTGTTCAAGGAACTCGGTCTGACGGTGGAAGCCGTGGTGGCGGCTGCTCAGGCGGTCTGAGGTATCACCCGCCGCAGCCGCCTGCTTCTTGGCTCTCCGAGCCGGTCTAATAGAGTTTCAGGCTACTTGCCTCGGTCGTTAGTCTCCTGACTATCTGCCGCCTTACTTCCTGCGATGCCGCTGTTGATGCTCAAGGACCTGCCGCGCTACGAGTGCCTGCTCAAGGCGGCGCAAGCGCATCCGGAATTGGATCCTTCCGCGGCCGAGGTCTTCCTTCACTTGCTTCGCTCCGGAGATGAGGTCTTCCGGGTAGTGGACCGCCACCTGGCCCGGCACCACATCTCAGAGGGACGCTTCGGCGTATTGATGGCCCTTTGGAGCAGCGCGGAACGGCCGGGCGGTGATGGCCGTCAGGCTTTGTCCCCGGCGGAACTCGCCGACCGGACCGGAGTGACGCGTGCGACCATCACCGGGCTCGTCGACACCCTTGAGCGCGCCGGCCTCGTGGCCCGGGCATCCAACATCGAAGATCGTCGCATGCGTTCGGTGTCGCTCACCCCGAGGGGAAGCGCGCTGTTGCGCGAGATTTTGCCGGAACATTTCCGCCGCATGGCGTGGCTGATGGCGACTCTCGACGAACAGGAGCGGGTCACATTGGTGCGCCTGCTCGGAAAGGTGATGCAGCGGGCTTCCGAGGAGGGAGGGGAGGGCGCCTCCGGCTCTTCCGATGCTGTCCCGCTCGGGGCCGCTGAAGTCGTCGCCTCCCATTCCGGCTGATTTCCCAACCTTACTTCCCAGACCATGCTCAAGAAGTTCCTCTTCACACTCGGCGGTTTCGTCGCCGTGTTCCTGGCGCTCGGTGGCGTCAAGGCCGCGCAGATCAAGAAAGCGGCCTCCACGCCCCACACGTTGCCGCCGATCGGTGTGGCCACCGTTGAGACCCGGGCGGAGACCTGGCGCCCGACGCTCAATGCCATCGGCACCCTGACGCCCGTGCAGGGCGTCACGATCAGCGCCGAGATCGACGGCACCGTGGTGCGCGTCGCCGCCGAGAGCGGCGCCGCGGTGAAGACGGGGGACTTGCTGGTGGAGCTGGACACCTCGGTGGAACGTTCGCAGCTGGTTGCCGCCGAGGCGCGTTCCGAGCTCGCCAAGATCAACATCGACCGCACGCTCGACCTCTTCGAGCGGAAGGCCATCTCGCGCTCGGAGTTCGACGCGGCGACGGCGGCCTACAAGCAGGCCGGCGCGGACGTCGCCGCCTTGCGCGCTTTAATCGCGAAGAAGCAGGTGCGGGCGCCTTTTGACGGCCGCGTTGGCATCCGCGTCGTGAACCTTGGTCAGTACGTGGGCCGTGGGGCCCCGCTGATGCCCCTGCAGCGGCTGGATCCCGTTTACGTGAATTTCAGCCTGCCTCAGCGCCACCTGCCGGCGCTGGCGCTCGGTCAGCGGCTCGGCCTGCAAGTCGACGCGTACGAAGGGCGACGTTTCGAGGCGACGGTCACCGCGGTGAACTCGGAGGTCGATCCCGTCACCCGCAACATCACCGTGCAGGCCACCGTGCCCAATCCGCGCGAGGAATTGCGGGTGGGTATGTTCGCGCGGGTAGAGGTCGAGTTGCCCGGCGGCGATCCGGTGGTGGTGGTGCCGGCGACGGCCATCGCCTACGCCTCTTACGGAAACTCCGTCTTCGTCGTGGAAAAGATGAAGGCACCCGGTGGCGCCGAGTACCTCGGTGTGCGCCAGCAGTTCGTGAAACTCGGGGCCTCACGGGGTGACCTCGTGGGCATCGTTGACGGGCTGAAACCCGGCCAGACGGTCGTGTCCACCGGCGTCTTCAAGCTCCGCAACGGCGCCGAAGTGCAGATCAATAATTCCGTCCAGCCGGCCGCCAGCCCCGCGCCGCGCCTGCCCAACACCTGACGCGCCGGCCGGGTTCGCCCGGCCCTCCACCGCCATGGTTTCCAAGAGCTTCACCGACCTTTTCATCCGGCGCCCGGTCATCGCGCTGGTGGTCAACATCATCATCCTCGTCGTCGGCCTGGTCTCCGTCTTCCGGCTGAACACGCGTCAGTACCCGCGCAGCGACAGCGCGGTGGTCAAGATCTCGACCGTTTACTTTGGTGCGAGCGCCGACACCGTGCGTGGTTATATCACGACCCAGATCGAGCGGGTCGTGGCGAGCGCCGACGGCATCGACTACATCGAGTCGGAGAGCCGCGCGGGCTTCAGCACGATCAGCGTGTACCTGCGGCTCAACTACGACACCAACGCCGCCCTCGCGCAGATCAGCTCCAAGATCGACCAGGTGCGCGGCGAGCTGCCGCCGGAATCGGAGGCGCCGACGATCAGCGTCGAGACCAGCGACAACCAGTTCGCGTCGATGTATCTGAGTTTCTACTCGGACACCCTCGACCAAAACCAGATCACCGACTATCTGAACCGCATGGTGCAGCCGCGGCTTTCCGCGGTGAAGGGCGTGCAGCGGGCGGATGTGCTGGGGGGGCGGGTCTTCGCAATGCGTGCGTGGCTGAAGCCCGATCGCCTCGCGGCGCACGGCCTGAGCCCGGCGGACGTGCGGCAGGCGCTCGCCACAAACAACGCGCTTGCGGCGGTGGGTGCCACCAAGGGCTCGATGCTCCGCGTCAGCCTGGTCGCCAACACCGACCTGCGGAACGTCGAGGAATTCCGCCGGCTGGTCGTCGCGCAGCGCGGCGGCGTGATCGTGCGGCTCGCCGATGTGGCCGATGTGGTCCTCGGCGCCGAGAGTTACGACGAAG
>JBEGJD010000137.1:0-6002 GCA_041184765.1 Verrucomicrobiota bacterium
GCCCGCGTGGAGATCCCGCGGCTGGGTATCAGGGTACTGACGAACAACGCCGGCCAGTACGTGATCCCCGGCGTTCCCGCCGGCGAGCACGAGTTGGTCGCGAGCTACATCGGCCTCGATCCCGCCAAGGCGACCGTCTCGGTCGCCGCCGGCGCGCGGCTGGTGCGCAACTTCGACATGACCTCGGGCATCTACAAGCTCGAGGCCTTCAAGGTCACCGGCGAGCGCGAGGGCAACGCCGCGATGATCACGGAGAAGCGGAACGCCGACAACGTGAAGGACGTCATCGCGATGGATTCCTTCGGCTACCTCCCGAACATGAGCGCCGGCGAGGTGGTCATGCGTCTGCCCGGTGTCGCGGGCAGCCCGACCGTCGAGGGTCTCAACTACCAGTTCAACGTGCGCGGCATGCCGCCGGGCCTGAACAACGTGACGGTGGACGGAATGACGATGAGCACCACCGGCGCCGGCAGCCGCGCCTTCGAGTTGCAGGGTGTCACGGGCGCGATGTTCGAGGGGCTGGAGCTCGTGAAGGGCCACACGCCCGACAAGGGCGCCGACTCGCTCGGCGGCACGATCAATTTCAAGTCGCGCTCGACCTTCAGCATGAAGGAGGACCACCGCACGACCTACAATTTCAGCACGCGCTGGGCGCCGCCGTTCTTCGAGCAGACGCCCATCCGCTCCCAGCACCGCGCCCACCCGATCCTCAACCTGACGCACCAGCAGGTGTTCAGCGTGTTCGGCGACCAGCGTAACCTCGGCGTCTCGCTTAATCTCTTCTACAGCGAGAACGCGGTCGGCGGGTTCTACACCCTGTACGATTACGTTAACGTCCCGGAGGGGCCGGCCCCGATGCGGCAGTACGAGGTTTACGACAACACCAACAACCGGAAGCAGATGAGCGTGAACTTCAAGGCCGACTACCGTTGGTCGCAGGAGACGAAGTTTTCGCTCACCCTGCTGGAGAATGATAACTTCGAGCGGCACCGCCGCCGGCCCCTGATCCGCGCCTTCGCGGGAGCCCAGACGACCCTGCCGAGCGCCTCGACCGCCTATCTGCCGGGGACATTCACGGACACGGTCACGGCGATTCGTCCGGTGCCCAACAATTCGATGATCGAGGTGATCAGCGATGGACCGTTGAACTACAACCTGCGGATGCGCCGCATCGATTTCACGGGCGAGCACAATTACCGGAACTGGAACATCGAGTACGGCGCGAGCGCCACCGAGTCGCACCTGAACAACGGGCAAGGCCGCGGCGGCGTGATGGCGATGCGGTTTTTCGATCCCGCGTTGCAGACCCCGGGTGCGCCGGTCGTTTTCGGCAACGCCGGCTGGATCATCGATCGCACGGCTTCCGACACTTATCCGCGCTTCCTGCGCAATGGCGGGGCGGATTTCACCAATCCCAACAATTATCTGCCGCGCGCCACCGATGGACTCACCCAGCAGCGGAACGAGAGCGACCAGTTCGGCTACCAGACTCGGTTCGACGTGAGGTACAAGACCCCGCTGGCAGCCCCGACCTTTCTCAAGGTTGGAGGTGCCTGGCGAGAGACCACCCGTGACGAGTGGGGAAAGGACCGCCACCGCTGGCAGTTCGTCGGCTCGCTGCGCTACGACCCCAACCTTCGCCTCGCTCACGACCCGAACTTCCGCAGCCACATCGGAGAAAAGACCGGCCTCGGCATTCCCATGTGGCAGTCCTCGATGCACACCGTGGACGGCTGGCCCAAGGATCCCTCGCTCTGGGTCGAGGATCATTACTTCCGCGAGCAATCCAAGTTCACCGCGACCAGCCGGGTTATCGAGGAGGTCACGGCCTACTACGCGATGGTGAACGGGCGGCTCGGTCGTGACGGCTGGCTCGGTCGCACCGGCTATCTCGGCGGCGTGCGTTGGGAGGACACCCGGACCATGGGCAACGGCTGGGTGCGCGCCCGCACTCTGAGCACGACGGCGCAGCAGCTCGCGGATCCCGTCGGCTCGGCGCAGCGCGACTATGCGAACACCCGCCGCGTCATCGAGGGCGCGTACAGCGATCTCTACCCGAGCATCCACGCCTTCCACGACATCACCCCTAACCTCAAGGCCCGCGTCAGCTGGTCCACCAGCTTCGGACGGCCCGACATTTCCAACATGCGCCCGGGTGAGACGGTCGACGAGGTCAACCGCCGGCTCACGGTGAACAACCCCGGCCTCAAGCCCCAGACCTCGAAGAACTGGGATGCCACGCTGGAGTATTACTTCGAGCCCGTGGGCAGCCTCACGCTCGGCTGGTTCCACAAGTCCATCAAGGACTACATCATCACCGGCCAGGACGTGGGTCTGATCCCGGGCGGAAAGGACAATGGCTATGACGGTGAATACGAGGGCTTCATGGAGAGGACCTCGCTCAACTCCGGCACCGCGATCGCGCAGGGCTGGGAGTTCGCGTACCAGCAGCAGCTCACGTTCCTGCCGGGTCTCCTCCGGGGCCTGGCGGCGTCCTTCAACTACTCGTGGATCGAGACGCACGGCCTGCGCGGCGGCACCCGCTACCTTACCCGCCGGGAAGTCGCCGGCTTCATCCCGCATTCCGCCAACGCCACCCTGCGTTGGAGCCACCGCGGCTTCAGCGTGCGCGCCCTCTACAACTTCACCGGGGAGTACATCACCTCCCTCAGCGCCATCACGACGCCGGGCCTCAACCTGTATCGCTACTCGATGAAGACCCTCAACGTCGGCGCCAGCTACCAGTATCGGCCGAACCTCGGTTTCTCGGTGGACATCGCCAACCTGTTCAACGAGCCGCAGGAGTTCTACATGGGCAACAAGAGCCGGTTCCGCCAGGGTATCACGAATTTCGTGACGGTCGCGATCGGCATGAACGGCCGCTTCTGAGGCGACGCGAAATCCTTCCACACGAGGCCCGGCTTCACCGCCGGGCCTTTTTCGTGGCCGGGTGTTTCGCGCTCGCGCAACCGCCCGGGTTTTTTTGAGTGGGGGCATCACGGGACTTTTCCCGTCGCTTAACCCCATGAAGTCCTCCTTCCGCCCCCGTACCTTGGTTCCGTTTTCCGCGCTCTGCGCGGTCTTCATTGCGCTGTTCGCGCCGTCCGCCGCCCGCGCCGCCGCGGCCGGCTCGGGCGTCATCGCGGGCACCGTCAGCAACACCGCCACGGGCAACCTCCTCGAGGGCGCGCGGGTCTCCGTGCCCGCGCTGGGCGTCGAGGTGCTGACCGACGCCACGGGACTCTATGTGCTCTCCAATCTTCCCGCCGGCTCGCATGAGCTGGTCGTGTCCTACATCGGCCTCGATCCGGTGCGGGCCAGTGTCGCGGTCGCGGCCGGCCAGCGCGCGTCGCGCAATTTCGATCTGACGACCGGCATCTATAAAATGCAGGAGTACCGCGTCACGGGTGAGCGCGAGGGCGGCGCCGCCGCGATCACGGCGCAGCGCAACGCCGACAACGTGAAGAACATCGTGGCCATGGATTCGTACGGGAACCTGCCCAACATGAACGCCGCCGAGGTCGCCATCCGGCTCCCGGGTGTCGCGGGTAACTTCGGCGACGAGAACCTCGTCGACGGCTTCACCGTGCGCGGCATCGGCCCGGGGCTCAACACCATCACCCTCGACGGCTCGCCGCTCACCAGCCAGGGCGCGCTCTCCCGCAGCACCAACATCAACAACCTCACCGGCACGATGTTCGACCAGCTCGAGCTGGTGAAGGGCCATACGCCCGACAAGGGGGCGGACTCCCTCGGCGGCACCATCAACCTCCGCAGCCGCTCCCCGCTCTCGATGCGGGAGAAGCGCCGCATCTCGTACAGCGCGAGCGTGCGCTGGGCGCCGCCGTTTCTCGAACACATCCCGCTCCGCGAGGCCCACCGTTCGCACCCGATCCTCAACGCCCAATGGCAGGAGGTTTTCGGCGTGCTCGGCGGCGACCGCAACCTCGGCGTCTCGATGAATCTTTTCTACAGCGAGAATGCCGTCGGCGGTTACCAGACCGTGCGCGACTTCGAGAACACCGTGAGCCGCCCCGCCTACGTCTGGGACTACCGCACGTGGGACAATTACAACAACCGCAAGCAGCTAAGCCTGAACCTCAAGGCCGACTACCGCCTCTCCACCAACACCAAGCTTTCGATCAACACGGTCCTCAACAACGCCAACGAGACGTTCCGCCGCCAGTACCAGACCCGCGCCTACACCGGTTCGCAGACCACCGTGCCCAACGCCACGACCACCGGTGTCGTTCCCGGCTACACTGACCTGATCACGACCGTCCGCCCCGTCGCCGCCGCGATCATCGAGCAGCAGACCACCGGTCCCGGGAATTTCTACAACCGCATGCGCCGCCTCGATCTCGGCGCCGAGCAGGTCTTCGGTCGGCTTCAACTCGATTACAACGCGGTCTATACCCAAACCAACATCAACGGCGGCAGTGGCGGCCGCGGCGGGGTCCTTATCAACCGCCTGACCGGCGCCGGCTGGATCCTCGACCGCACCGAGTCCGACCTCTTCCCGCGTTTCCTGCGCAACGGCGGCCCGGACTTCACCGATCCGTCGAACTACCGCCCGACGCAGTATACCAACACCAACCTTCAGAATAACAACATGCGCCGCGAGCTCCGCGGTAACGCCCGCTACGAGTTGCCGACTTCGTTCCCGTTCTCGCTCAAGTCCGGTGCCAGCTGGCGTTCGCAGTACGCCGACAACCAGAGCGTGTCGCGCCGCTGGAATTACGCCGGCACCGCCGCGCTGCCTTCCGATCCGTCGATCATCTCGTTCGACTACATCAAGACCGGACGCCGCATGCCGTACTGGGAAAACCTCCAGTTCTTCAGCGACCGCCAGCCTCTGACTCCCGCGCTCTGGCGCGAGGACCAGTATTATTTCTACCAGAACAACTACACCGGCAACCGCGGGGTCACCGAGTGGGTCACCGCCGGTTACGGCATGGCGCAGGCCCGTTTCGGCCGCACCTCGCTGCTCGGCGGCGTCCGCACCGAGCGCACCGAGACCGAGAGCTGGGGCTACGTCCGCGCCCGTTCCGGCAGCACCGCCGCCCAGCAGACCGCCGATCCCGAGGGCTCCGCCAACCGCGACTACGCCGGCACCCTCCGCAAGCTGCGCGGCGACTACACCAAGTCGTTCCCGAGCGTGCACGTCGCGCACGACATCACGGCCAACGTGAAGGCCCGCCTCAGCTGGTCCACGAGCTTCGGCCGCCCTGCGCTCAACAACGCGATGCCCAACGAGACCGCGAACGAGACCAACCAGACCCTCACGGTGAGCAACCCGTCGCTGCTGCCGCAGTCCGCCGTCAATTGGGACGCCTCGCTGGAGTATTACTTCGAGCCCGTCGGCAGCCTGTCGGTCTCATGGTTCCGCAAGAGCATCCGCGACTACATCATCACCGGCACCAATGTCGGCACGGTGCCCTCGGGCAACGACAACGGTTTCAACGGCGAATACTCCGGCTTCACCCTTTTGTCCTCCTCGAACGCCGGCACCGCCACGGTCAACGGCTGGGAGTTTGCCTACCAGCAGCAGTTCACGTTCCTGCCCGGTTTGCTCAAGGGGCTCGGGGCCTCACTCAATTACACGCTGCTCGAGGCGTCCGGGAACTTCGGCGGCACGACCAACCGCGAGACCAACCAGGTGCCGGGCTTCATCCCGCGCACCGCCAACGCCAGCCTCTCGTGGCGCTACCGCAAGTTCAGCACCCGCGTACTCTACAACCACGTGGGCTCGTACATCACCAGCTACAACGCCACGAGCCCGGGCTACAGCGCATACCGTTTCGCCTACCGCACGGTGAACCTCGGCGTCACCTGGCAGCTGCGCCCGTCCGTCCAGCTCACCGCCGACGTCAGCAACCTCCTCAACGAGCCGCAGCGCACCTACCGCGGTTTCCGCGAGCGCATGTCGGGCACGATCATCAACGGTACCTCGCTCACCTTTGGCGTGAACGGGCGTTTCTGACGCCCGCTTTGCGCCGGTG
>JBEGJD010000138.1:0-2754 GCA_041184765.1 Verrucomicrobiota bacterium
AGCCGCCGTTCAGCGGCCCGAGGTTGGCGCCGTGCAGCCAGACTTGGGAGAGGGCAGACGCATTGACGGGGTGGGGAATCCAAGTGAGCGGGTCGGCGATCGGTGCGGGGTACTTTTCCACCGGCTCAAACGGAGCGAGGAAGCCGTGAAAATTGCCCTTCTCGACGATGAATAACGGCGTCGACGGCACGTAGTTGCCCTGTTGATCACTCGAAGTCACGAGACCGGAGACCGGGTCGACGCCGATATTTGGTTGGCGGAATCCCCGGCCTAGGACGGTGACCTTGCGGCCGTCCGCACCCACGCGGAGCACGCTGCCGTTGTGCTTGCCTTGGGTGGTCGCCTGCTGGCCGCCATTCGCGAGGAAGAACTCGCCGCCGGGGCCGACGCGGATCTGCGAGGGAAACTCTCGCATGTCCGCGGTTTGGCCGAAACCGTTCGCGAACATCTCGTGCACATCGGCCTCGCCGTCGCCGTTTGTGTCGCGGAGGCGCCAGATGCCGTTGCGGTCGAAGGTGAAGATTTCGCCGCCGCGGATCGCGACGGTCATTGGCTCGTGGAGTCCCGAGGTAAACCGGCGCCACTCCACGCGGCCGCCGGTCTCGTGCAGACCGCGCGCCAGCCAGACGTCGCCGTCGAGCGTGATCATCACCGCGGTGCCGTCGCTGAGGAACTGGATGTCGGCGGGCCGGACGCCGCGGCGCCACAGGTTCTCGGAGGGAAGGTCGATGCGATCGATGACGTAGGCCGCTTTCTCCGTGGAGGGGTGAATCGCGGTGAAAACTTCTCCCTTCCAGCGCCGCGTTATCTCCGAAGGAGCGCGCTCGCCTCCACGAACCTTTGGTGCAACCGCGGCCCCGTGATTGAACGCCACGGTGAAACGGAGCGGGCGCGACCGCGGTGCCAGGAGCAGGCTCGTCACGCCTTTTTCGTCGATAAGCCGGGCTGAATCCGCGGCCGCATCCGGTGGCAGGCCCAGTGAAAAGAGTGTTCCTGGAGTCTTCACTCCGAGGACAATTCGCAACGCCTTGGGCGAAACACCGACCTCGAAGTTGCGCGCGATCACCGTCGCGTCCGCTTCGCTGCCGGCGGTCAGCCACTCGGAAACCGTGGTTTGGCCGAGCCGGTACTCCAGTACGGCGCGGTTGCCGGCGATCCGCAGAGCGTTGAAACGGCCGAATTCCTCCGGCAGGGCGCCACGGCCGACTTCTTCCGGGCTGGGCGCCGGTTCGCGGGGGTCGGTCAGAATGAGAGATTCGCCTTCGCTGCCTCCGGGATGGATGCCGGTTGCGATCCATGGCCGGCCGTCGGGGCGGGGAAGATTGGTCTGACCGCCGGGAGTCTTGCGGGATATGTCGTGGTAGGACCCGGGGGCGAGCGCCGTGGGTGTCACGCCGGCTCCCCTCCAGATTAGGACGAGTCGCAGCAGGTCCGGATCAAAACAGGCCCAGCAATCGAGCCCGAGGTTCAGCACGATACCCCGGGGGGCGAGGTTGTCAGCGGGCAGCCCAAGTCCGGCCTTACGCGCGTCGAGGATGGACGAGTAGAACGGGAAATCGGGTTCCACCCAGGATGCTTCGGAAACGACCGTCTTGCCCGGAGCGGCCGCCGGCAGGCTGGAGGTTGCGGTGGCGGCGGCGAAAAGGATCGCGAGGCTGGCGCGGCGACACAGGGGAGTCGGCGGGGTATTTCTGGGCGTCATCGGATTTCGATTCGAAGGTTGCCGCCGGCGAGGGTGCGCCCAAGAGAATTCTTCGGCGCGCCGCTCGCGCGTCCCTTTCACCCCATGCGCCTCCGCAACGCCTGCCTGGTTTTTCTCTCCGCAACGCTCCCGCTGTTCGCGGCCGTACCCGACTCGCGTCCTAACATCCTTTGGATCGTGGCCGACGACATGTCGCCGAATCTCGGCTGCTACGGTGAAACCGTCATTCGCACGCCGCATCTGGACCGGCTGGCCGCAGAGGGCACGCGGTTCGCGCGGGCTTTCACGACCGCCCCGGTCTGCTCGCCCTGTCGCTCAGGTTTTATCACCGGCATGTACGCCACCACGATCGGCGCCCACCACCACCGCAGCGGGCGCGGTGAGTTGAAGATCCGCCTGCCCGAAGGTGTCGTGCCGACGCCGGCCCGTCTCAAGGCGGCCGGTTACTATACCTGCATCGGAAGCGGGTTGCCGGACGCTGACCGGCGCGGACAGGGAGGTAAGGCGCGCAAGGCGCGCGGCGAGGCGCTCGGGAAGACCGACTATAACTTCGAGTGGGATCCGGCGATGTACGATTCCAGCGATTGGGGCGGGCGTGCGCCGGGTCAGCCGTTCTTCATGCAGGTGCAACTCGCCGGGGGAAAACTGCGTGGCGGTGACGATGCTGCCGCCCGGCGTCTGGCGGAGCGGGCGGCGGCGGAACTGGGTAGTGCGACGGATCCGGCCAAGGTCGTTCTGCCGCCGTACTATCCAAGGGATCCGGTCTTGTTGCGCGACTGGGCCGCTTACCTCGATGCGGTTCGCTTCACCGACCGGCACTTCGGCGAAGTGCTCGCGCGGCTGGAGCGCGAGGGTATCCTTGAACGCACGCTCGTGATCTTCACCAGCGACCACGGCATCAGCCATGCGCGCGGCAAACAGTTCCTCTACAACGAAGGGACGCACGTGCCTTTCATCGTCCGCGGTCCGGGAGTTTCGCGGGGTGCGGTGAGGGAAGACATGATCGAGCTGATCGACATTACGGCGGTTTCGCTGGCCGCGGCCGGCCAGCC
>JBEGJD010000139.1:0-14171 GCA_041184765.1 Verrucomicrobiota bacterium
GAGTTGCAGGCGTAGATCGATGCCGCGCAGATACCAATTCACGCCGGCATACCACTCCTCGAACCTGTTCATGGTGCCGCCGGACGCCGCCGAGCGCATCACATCGCCCATCTGCAGACCACGGCCGCCGGAATTGACGCTGGTGTAGCGCACGACGGCCTCGATGGTCTCGTTCAGGTAGAGCGTGGGCATGATGAAGTAACCCCTGGGCTTGGCATCGCGCGTCGCGGAAACGCCTTTCTCGACGTCGGCGGTGAGGTACTCGCTCATCAGGCCGAAGCGGCCCGCCTGCAGGTCGAAATAGACCGAATAGAGCGTGAGATCGTAGCCGCGGCCGAAGTTCGTGGTACCCCAGCCGCCGCGGTCGGGTTGGAAGCCGACGCCGGCGCCGGTCGTCCAGTAGCCGTTCTCCGGCAGCTTGCCGTACAGACCCACGGTGCCCCAGAGCGCGACATGGTTGGTGGTGTTGTCGCCCGCCGCGGCGGCGTCGGCCGCGGTCTCGCTGCGCTCCGGATCCGTGATGGCGGCCGTGTAAATCAGGTTGGTCGTGGAATTGATCTCCTTCTTGCCGTCGAGGAACGCACCGATGCGATAGCTGGCCGCCCCGAGGCGGCGGCTGTTGTTGCCCTCGACGAAGTACCGCGTGGCGCCGGAGCGCTCGAGTCCCTTGAGGTTGCCGCTGGAGAAGCGCTCCTCGTAGGCCACCGCCACCTTGCGGAGGCCGAAGTTGAACTGCAGGTCCGGATTCGGGACCCAGCTGATGAAAGCATCGTCGTAGTAACCGGAAGCGAAGTCCCAGGTGAACTGGGCGCCCCAGTCGCCGCCGACTCCCGCCTTCAGCGTGAGGTAGATGCGGCGGGTGAACGGCTGGTCGGTGTAGACCGGCTTCACCGCGGCGCCGTTGATCGTGGTGTCGATGTGCGCGTACTGGAGCTGCATGCGCATGCCGATCGAGAGGCGGTCGGTCGACTTGCCTCCCGCCATCGCCTGCGAGGGCACGGTGTTGCTGTCACGCACGAGGTCGGCGCGGATATCCTCCGCCTCCTGGTTGGTGAGGATGCCCTTGCGGATCAGGGCGTCGAGCAGCGCGCCGCTATCGGCGGCGGTGGCGACGGGGACCAAGCCGAGAAACAGGCCGGCGGCGACTAACGCCGGCCTTAGACCGGACTTAGATTTCGAAAGGCGATTAGATGTCATCGCGCTCGATTCTGCGAAACCGATGTTACGGCATTAAGGCGATTATGTTACGGATACGTGACAAAGGCGTATTTCGGGGAAGGACCACCCGCGGCATCTCCACCGGCGGCCCCGATCGTAATCCCGCTTAGTCGATCTCGTAGACCTCGATGATCAGTTCGCCGCCGCCGGACTTGCCGGTGACCTGCAGGGTGTAGGCGCCCGGCGGCAGGGTGGCGATGATCACGGCGTCCTTGCTGCCGGCCGGCAGCGGAAAGGCGCCGACCTGTGAGGCGAGCTGCGCGGCCTGCGGGCCGGACCAGTCGTCGTTCTCCCCGATCTTCGTGGCGCCGGAAAAGAGTTCCATAACCGGGTCGGCCACGATGTTTTGGAGGCCCAGCGGCACGAGACCCGGACCCACAGCGCGGATCATGACGGTCTGGGTCTGGTTACCGTTCAGGTAGAATCCGGGGAACGCGGTCGTTCCCGGCACGAGGGTGAGGCGGGTCGAGAGGTTGCTGAGCTTGGTAGTTGAGCCAGAGTTCACAACCACGTTGGCACCCGTGGAGCCGCCCTGCGCGCTCGCGGCGTCGAAATAGCCGTCGCGGCCCAGCTTCGTCCAACCGTAAGCCCAGTTGCCGGCGGTGGTGAAGGCGCCGAGGTAGGTCGTGGCGGTGAAGAAGCCGTCGTTGGGCGGAGTCCCGGCGCCGAGGAGCGCCGGGCTGCCTGCCTTCAAGCGGGGGTCGAGCTTCCCGTCGCGGGCCCGGCTGATGTTCACCAACTGCGGGTCGGTGTTGATGCGATTGGCTTGGGCGGTGCCGGTGATGTGCTCCACGGTGTAGTTGGAAGTGGGCGCCGGTCCGCCGGAGGTCGCGTTCGGCGCAAGGAACAGCGAGGTGACGGAGGTACCCACCCCGAAGGTGCCGAACAAGTTGTTCGCCACCACGATGTCGCCGGCCGCGAGGCGCTTCGCACTGTCCTCGCGCTGCGCGCTCTCGGTCTCGATGCGCCAGGCGTAGCCGCGGAAGTCGTGGAAGATAGAGTTGTAGACCTTGCCGCCGGTGTTGTCGCGGAAGATGGGCCCGATGCTCAGCGCGTTCGCACCCGTCGCGCCGGAGCCGATCGCGGTGTAATTATACACGGTGGGCATCGCGTACGGCGTGCCGTCCTCGGGGGTGGTGCCGCCGTCGGACTCGAAGGCGTGGTTGCCCACCGACGGATCCTGGATGGTGAAGAGGAACTGGAGCTTGCCGCGGTAGCCCTCGTCCCAGTCGAAGGCGTCGTCGTCGTTGAAGGCGCTGACGAGGTACTTGGCGTTGACCGTCCCGCCGAACCACTCGAAGCCGTCGTCGGCGCCGGCACCACGATCGAGTACGTCGAGGTGTTCGCCAACGCCGACGCCGCCCATGGTGAGGCCGTTGAGCTCGTTGTTGGGCCCGAGGAGAGAACCGGCGTGGCGGATGGAGACATAGCGGAAGACGCCCGAATTGTCGTTGTCGTCGGATCCGCCGTACAGGCCGAGCGGCTCGGTGGTGGGGATACCCTCGATATTGCCCTGCCCGGAGGCGGTATTGATGCGGGCGCGACCGAGCATGACGACGCCACCCCAGAGGCCGCGGTCGCTCTGGCCGAGGTTGCCGTTCAGATTGTCGGCCTCGGCGGTGAAGACGATCGGCGCCGCGGCGGTGCCGTTGGCGTTGATCTTGCCGCCGCGGGCGATGACGAGCGCGGAGGCGTCCTGGGCGGCGCGAGCCTTGCCCTTGATCACCGTGCCGGCCTCGATGGTGAGCGTGACGCCGTCGGTCACGAAGACGCGTCCGTCGAGGATGTAGGTGTTTTCCTTCGTCCACGTGCGGCTGGACGTTATGTTGGCGTTGACGAGCACGTCGGCGCCCAGGAGAGCCGCGGGGGCGACGAGCGTCGCGAGTAATGACAGTAGCTTCAGTTGTTTCATGGGTTGGATGGAAAAAGGAGGACCGGCGCCCCGAGGCTCAGAACGAGTAGGTGACGCCGAAGGAAGTGGTGATGCCGCGCACGCGGGAGGAGCGCAGGTAGTCCCGGCCGCGGTACGTGTAAGTCTCCTCGGCGGCGGGGTTCAGAAGGTTTTTCGCCGAAACGCTCGCCTTCCACCCGCGGCCGAACGACTGGCCGAGAATGAGGTCGAGCGTCGGCGAGGGCTCCTCGTAGACGTTCGGGGTGCCGGGAGGGCTCACCTGCGAGAGACGGCGGCCGAAGAGGTTGTAGTAAACGCTCACCGTCGTGCCCGTGCCGGCGTTGCGGTAGGAGAGGTCGACGTTGACGATGAACGGGGACTGGCCGGTGAGTTCCCGCGTGCTCCCGGCGCCGGGTTCGTAGAAGCGGATGAAACGCAGCTCCTCGGGCGTGATGGTCACGGCCGACTCCACCCACGTGTAATTGAACCCGCCCGAGAAAGGCTGCAGCCACGGAGCCAGGAACCCCAGGCCCTTGCGGGCCTCGATCTCGACGCCACGCACGCGGCCGTCGGGCGCGTTCTGGAACTGCAATTCTCCGCTATTCACCACCGAGAAGACACCGCGTTCGATCGGGTCGGTCATGCACTTGTCGAAGACGCTTACCGCGACGATCTCGCCGCGGCGCGGGAACCATTCCCAGCGCAGGTCGAGGTTGGTGATTCGCGTCCGCCGCAACGCCGGGTTACCGATGTAGACGAAGTCGCCCACGAACTCGAAGGAGGTGTAGTCGGCGATCTCACGGAAATTCGGCCGCGCGATCGTACGGGTGAACGCCGCGCGCACGTTCATGCGCTCGCCCAGCGCGAGGACACCGCTTACCGAGGGCAGCACGTCGTTGGTGTCGAGACGCCCGGCGCGCCGGCGCGGGTCCAGGCTGCGCACCTCGAGCGCCGTCGACTCGCGCCGAGCTCCGGCGATGACCCGCAGCGACCGCGTGAGGGGCGCGTCAATCATCGCGTACCACGCGCCGACCTCGAGTTCGCCGCGGTAGTTATTGCCGAGCGCGCTGGACTCCACGAGATACAGCTGACCGGGTCGGAAGCGCCCCGTGGTCGGGTCCACCTGCCCGACCTGGGAAGCCCGCAGGAAGGCGGCGTCGTTGCCGTCGTAGCGCAGCACCGTGCTGTTGTACTCGAAGAGCCGCTCGTTGAAGCCGCGCCCGGTGAGCGCCCGCGCGAAGCCGGCTTTCAGCAGTGTCGCGCGTCCAGCGGGTCCGGCCACCGGCACCGTGAGGTCGATGCTACCGTCGTCCCGGTCCTCGCGCAGGTCCCGGAAATAGCGCGCCGGGCGCGGCAGGCCCGAGGCCTCGAAGAACTGCGCGCCGTCCGGCGTGCGGAAGGTGGAGAAGTAGCGCGTGTCGGGCTCATCCTGCGTGGTGCTCGCCCGGGTGAGGCTCCACTGCAGGCGGGAGTCCCGCCACGCCGGGAACAGGTGCTTGCCCGTGAGCTGCAGCGACCGCAGGGAACGCTCGGTATAACGCAACGTGCGGGTCTCGAAGACCTCGGTCTCGCTGATGCCGCCTCCCGAAACGTTGATGCCCTCCTGCCGGCGCGCCAGATCGTTGCCCGACTGGTTGTACATGCCGTTCACGCTCACCTGGTGCTCCGGCGAGAACTGGTAAGCGACGTTCAGAAGTGATCCGAGGAGGGTGTCATCCTCGCTGCGTGCGTCCGAAAGCTGGACCAGCGGGGCAAGCGAGGGCGAGTTCACGCCCTGGCGCTCGTAGCGCCCGAGCACGCCGCCGCGGTAGCTGGAGAAGGCGCGATCGTAGGAAAGGCTCGCCGCGTAGCCGAACTTGCGCCCGAAGAGCGGCGCCTGGCCGCCCAACGCGGCCGCGAAGCTGCGGTTGAGCGGCGCCGAGCGGAGCACCGGCGCCATCGCCGGGGAGAACGCGCGCGTGACCTCGCCGATCTCCGCGTCGACCGTCGGTGAAGAGAACCGCACCGGAATACGCCGGCCGGCCACCGCCGCGGGCAGCGCGCGCGAGCCGTCGTCGCGTCCCCAGGTATTGCCGGAACCGCCCGAGCCGAGGAAGTGCTGCCGGGTCGTCTCCGAGTTGTGCGCCAGGGAGGCCGAGACCGAGAACATGAACTGGTCGGGGAACTCCTTCGTCTTCAGGTCGACGCTGCCGCCGGTGAAGTTGCCCGGCTTGTCGGGCGTGAAGGTCTTCGTCGTCACGATCGCGTCCACCAGGTCGCTGGGGAACATGTCCATGTTCACCGCGCGGCGGTCGGGATCGGCACTCGGAACCTCGACCCCATTCACCATGGTCGAGCTGTAACGCTCCCCTAGCCCGCGGATGTAAACGTACTTTCCGCCCACCACCGAGGCGCCGGTCACCGCTTTCATTGCGGCTGCGGCGGTGCCGAAGCCGAGCTTGCCCATCTGGTCGGAGCCGATCGCGTCGCTCACCGCCGCCGCCTTCTGGCGCAACCCGAGCAAACCCGCCCCCGAGGTCTGCACGACCTCGGCGGAGACCGAAAAGGCCTCCATCCGCACCACGGAATCGGCGGCGGCGGGAAGCGCGACGTCGGCCTGCACCACCGCACCGGCCACCACGACCACGCCGGTCACCTCCGCCGCGCGGAAGCCCGCCTTGGAGGCCGTGAGCGTGTGGAACCCGGACGCGACCCCGAGGCGGAAGGCGCCCTCCAGATCGGTCGTGACCGGTGGGCCGCCAGCCACTGCCACGCTCGCGCCGGCCACCGCCGCGCCCGTCTCCGCGCTCACCACCCGGCCCGTGACGACGCCCGTCGCCTCCGCGGCGGCGAGCCGGGAGACCGTGGCGGGCAGGAGCGCCACGCAAGCGGCAAGGAAAAGGAGGCGAAAAACGCGGGCGGCCGAGGACATGTCGCCAAAAGAGTGCCCATGCGAACGCGATCAACGGCAATGCGCCGCCGCCACGCCGAGTTAACGCGGGCGTCACGGTGTCGTAACATCCGTGACAACGCGGTGACGGTGAATCGTCTCCGCTTTTCTATGACTTTTTACGATTCCGTTACGGCCGCGTGACATCTGAGCGTCAAAGCGGGCCGTGGATCGTCCCCATCACGGCGCCGTGGAGTCGCTCGATCTCGGAACGCGTCATCAACCGCGCCAGCGCCTCGCGGTTCTGCGCTCCGGCGTCGAACATGCGGGTGAAGACGAGGCGCGAGCGCTCGATCACCGGCTCGGCCGGTTCACCCGGGGAGTCGAAGTACGGCTTGAGCACCCGGCCGACCAGGGTCGAGGGACGGGCGGGCGCCGGCGGCAGCAGGTCGGCGGTGCAGGCCACCGGGCTCACCAGCACCGTTCCGGCCAGCGTCCCGCCGGTCCCGCGCGCCCGCGCGCGCCGCAGCCACTCCAGCGCGAGCCCGGCGCCGAAACTCACCGCCAGCAGCACCGGCTGCTCTCCCCGCGCATTGAGGTCGGCGACCAGGTCGTCGAGCTGCGCGCACAGCACGTCGAGCGAAAATCCGTGTTTCGGATACACCACGGAATAGACATCGCCGGCGGTGAGCAGAAAGCGGCGGAGGAGGAAAACCTGCTCGCCCGAGTCGGGCACGAAACCGCCGAGCACGATCGTGGGGACGCGGCCGCGGCCGCGCTCGCGGCCTACCTGCGCCCGCGGGGCCGCCGGTTCGCAGCGATCCAGCGCCGGGCTGCGCGCGGGCAGGAAGGGCTCGGCGACCCCGGGCCGCCGCCTTTCCCCGGCGGTGCGCACCAGCGTGTGGAGCGGGCGCAGGGCCGGGGCGTGCAGCAGGGAGTATCAGGAAGTGGCGGGAGCGAGTCGCAGCAGGGGCATCGCCCATATCCGCCCGGCCCGCCGGCCGCGCGGCAACGGCAAACGGGCTCAGCCACCAAACTATCACCTTCCCGTAATACCGGCGTAACGTGGCGGCGGGAAAAACATCCAACCGGCTCAGCGCGCCAGCAGGGCCGCGGGCACCTCGGGTATCCGCGCCACCACCACCTCGCGGGTGCGGCGGATGATGCCGTACACGACCCTCGGCTCCGCCGGATCCCACGCCCAAGACTGGCCCTCGAACGGCACGTCGATCGTCGTGACGTACTCCAGCACCGAGCCGAGGCGCGGCAATCGCATCACGTAAAGCTCCTTCGCATCGTGTCCCGTGGCGTAAAGCAGGCCGTCCGGCCCCCAGCCGCCGCCGGAACAGCTGCTTTTGCCCCAGGTCGCGACGACCTGCGGCGGGAAGAGCCACGACTCCAGCATCTGCCAGCGGTCATCGAACCGCGCGACGTGCGTCCAGCGCTGGTCCCGGCCCGGCTCGAAGCCCTGGTCGTTGTAGTGGGCGAAGCAGGCCCACCACTCCCCGTCACGCCGCTCCGCCCACGTCAGCGAGCCGTGCCGCAGGCCGAGACTCACACTGCGCACCGGCCGCACCGTCGCGGGATCGAAATACTCCACCGAACTGGCCATCGGCTGCTGCGGAAAATTCGAGTGCGAGAGCACGAGCAACCCGTCCTGCACCAGACCGCCGTTGAGGTGAATGATCGGTCCGCCGCGCAGCCCGATCCACTCCCCCACCCGCTCGCCGGTGCGCTTGTCATATTTGCCGACGATGAAGTTGCCGATGCCGTAGAAATGCTCGCGGTCGACCGCCACACCCTGGTTCGCGCCCCGCGGCCGCCAGCGCCGAAGCTCGGTCGCCACCAGCCCGTGCTTCGTGAGCTCCGGCTTGGGCGCCGCGGGCAGGGAGGCCAGCCAGGCGCGGTGCTCGTCCGCTGGAGCGGGTTGGTCGGCGGCCGCGAAGGCGGAAACCGAAAAACGAAGGAATACGGCCAGCGCGAGCGCACGTTGAGGAGAATTCATGAACGCGCCGATATTTCCACCCACGCTCCTGAGCCAGCGGAATCCCGCTTCGTCACCGGAAGTTCACCGACCTCAGAACCGCCGCGTGAGCTCCAGCGTCCAGGTGCGGCCGGGCAGCAGGCTCTGGTTGACAGAGGCGTCGTAACTGAAGCCCTCGGAGGACGCCAGCGGCGGAGTCAGGTTGTTGAGGTTGGTGACTCCGACCCGCACCAACGTGCGGCGGATGAACGCCGGGGCGGCGTCCCCGAATTGGTGGCCGACGAGCAGGTTGCAGGTGAAGGTCGGGTCGATCACCCGGCGGTACACCGTCTGGCCCGCGGTGAAGAACGGCGAGATGTAGGACGGCCGCCCGAGGGATTCGTAGACCGCGGCGGTGGTGGTCGCCCCCGCGTCGTGGGTGCGACCGACTTGGTAGGCGGCAAAAGCCGCCGTCCACGCTCCGCGCCGCCATGAGACCGTGGTGGTGCCGCGCCAACGGGCCGCACCGCCCGCGTAAAGGCCATTGCTCACGGTGGGCGGCAGGTTGGCGGGAGCGAGCGTCGAGAGGGATTTCCCGAGATAGGCCCAGTCGGAGTTCACAACGACCTGTCCGATCGGCAGGCGCGGCAGCTCATAACGCAGGCCGAGGTCCCAGCCTTCGTGCTCGCTCGAGGAGAGGTTCAGGAACGGGCGGTTCAGGGAGAAGATCTTCCCGGCCGCGGCCTGCGGATTGCCTGGGTTCGCCGCGTTGTAGGCGGCGAAGGCCGCGCGGTCCTCCGGGGTGAGCGCGAAACGCACCACATCCGGGTCGCCCTTGTAGCTCGACGTGCCGCTGCCGAGGTCGATCGCGGCCGCCGGCACACCGGCGGCGAGTTGCGCGCGGGTGTAGGCGCGGAGCAGCGCCGTGTCGCTGTCACGGATCTGCGTCACGCTGCGCTGGCCGAGGAGATTCGAGCGTGCGATGCGCCACCGGTCCGCCGTGAGGCTCAGGCCCTTCATCCCCGGCACGTCGAGCACCACGCCCCACGTCCGGCCCTTCGACTCCTGCGCGCGCAGCGCGGGATTTCCGCCGAAGTAAGTGCGCTGCACGTAGGGCCCCTCGTTGAGCAGCGGGTTGCGGTAGGTGTCGATGTCACCCGCACCGGCCGAGATCGTCCAACGCGGGCTGGTGAAGAGCGCCGCGAGGCTCGGGGCCATGAAGCCCTCGTTGTACGAGCCGCGCAGCATCAACCAGGCGAACGGCCGCCAGTTCGCGCCGACCTTCGGCTTGGTGGTGTCGCCGAAATCGCTGTACTGCTCGTGCCGGGCCGAAGCGGTGAGCTCGAGGGTATGCACGAGCGGCAGGGAACGGCGCGCGGAGACGAACGGCGCCACGATCTCCGCGTAGACGCTCGCGATCCGCCGGTCGCCGCGCACATCGGGCCGCGGGGGATGCAGCAGGAAGTCGTTGTTCGTCGGGTCTAGTCCGGAACCCGCGGGATTCTCCCCGCTGAACGGAGGCCGCAGGTCCTTCAGGTCCTCCGCCCGGAACTCGGCGCCCACCGCCGCCATCACGTCGGCGCCGCGCACCTGCAGCAGGCGGCCCGTCGCGCGGAAATCACCGCTGGCGATCGAGCTGCTCGCCTCCCGCGCGTAGATCTCCGAGAAGGAATCCACGATCGCCTGGGGATTCACGTACGGCCGGTCGGCCACCACGCCGGACCCTTGCACGCGAAAGGTGTAGCCGAACGGGTTGTAGGCCGCGGCGTCCGTGCGCTGCAACGCGGCCTGCAGGCGGCTTTCCCGCACATCCGGATAGGCTTCGTCCACCCCGGAGACTCGGTTGAAGAACCCCGAGGTCTCCCACGACCACGTGCCGCCAAGACGACCGCGCAATCCGCCGGCAAGCCGCACGACGTCCGCCTTCGTGTTGACCGTTTCGGCCGCGAGGCCCGCCAGCGTCATCGCGGTGAAGCTGATCGTGCGCGGCGCGCCGGTCAGCCGCGGCGTGCCGTCGGCATTCGGCGCGCCCGCCGGATGGTAGAAACGCGAGCCGTATGGGTTGTACGGGTTGTCGACCGCCATCACCGCGAGTTGGTCGGAGGTCGGGGCGTTCAGGGCGAGCGGTTGGCGGCGCATCGTGGAGCGCGATTGGTAGTACGCGGCATCGACGAACGCCGTGATCCCGGCGGCGAGATCGAGCTCCGCCGAGACGAAGGCGTTGCCGCGGCGCACCCGCGGGGCGGCCATCCCGAACTGGTTCAGATCAAGGTAGAATTCCGGGTTCGCCGCACGCGTGGGCGCCGCGGTGGTGAGCGCCGGGGAGCCGTTGACGGGACGGAAATAGTTGTTCGCCGTCGCGGTGCCGACGAGGAACGTCGGCCAGATGCCGCGGGCCGAACGCGCATCGAAGGGCCCGCCCGGGAGATTGAAAGGCGGCTCGGCGCGCGCCGAGCTGTCGGCGCTGCGGCTGAATTCCCGCTCGGTGAGGAAGATCGCATCGCGGTAGAGGGTTTCCACCGTCGCAAACAACCGGCCGCGTCCGCCCGCGAACGGCGTGCCGAGCGTCAGCGTGCCCTGGACGCTTTCGCCCCCTCCGGCCTCCGGGGCACCGAAGCGCACCGAGGCCTCCGCGCCCGAAAAATCGCGGCGGAGCACGTAGTTGATCACCCCTCCCACCGCGTCGGAACCGTAGATCGCCGACGCGCCGTCGCGCAGCACCTCGACCCGCTCCACGCCGCGGGTGGGCAGCTGGTTCACATTTACCGCCTGCGAAAGTCCCGCCGTCATCGGGTTGATCGCCATGCGGCGGCCGTTGACGAGCACCAGCGTGGCGGTGGCGCCGAGGTTGCGGAGGTTGAGGTTGGCGTTGTCGCCGCGCGCCCCGGAGGAGCCCAGGCGCGTCTCGTTCTCGGGCAGGTTCACCACCGAGGGCAGCGACGTGAGGAGGTCGACGGGCAGCAGCGCGCTGCGCACGTCGATCGCCGTCTGGTCGAGCACGGTCATCGGCGCGACCTTCTCCATCTCCGCGCGCCGGATGTTGGAGCCGGTGACGACCAGCCGCTCGAGCTGTGCCGGCGGTTCAGAAGCAGCGGCCACCGCAGGAGCCGGGGCCGTCTGGGCGCGGAGGACGGGGGAAAGCGAGACGCCAAAGCCGAAGGCCAACGCGACGACACGCAGATGACGGGGGAGCGATGTGGGACAAGACATGGCTGAGAGTGCGGGCGCTCACGCATCGATACCCACGCCGGCCCGCAACCTGAATGCTCCGCCGTCACCGGAACGTTTCATTCGTAACACATCCGTCGCCCGGTGCCGCGAAGAGCCACGGGGTTGTAACGCACCTGTTTCCAAACCGTCACCCGGCGTCCGCTGAGTTGGTGTATTCTCGAAACGACCATGAAATTCAACCCACTGAACTTACTCCCTCGAACCGCGCTGGCGTGGTTCCTCCTCTCCGGCGTCACGGCTGCCGTGCCTGCCCTCGCCCAGGGCACCGGCGCCATCGCCGGACGCGTCTCCGACTCCCGCACCGGCTTTTCCCTGCAGGGTGCGATCATCCGCGTGGCCGGCACCGCCTCGGTCGCCTACTCCGATGCGAAGGGACGCTACTCAATCGTCGGACTTCCGGTAGGCGCTGTGAGCGTCGAGACCGAATACGTCGGCCTGGACACCCAGCGCCGCGAGGCGCGCGTCGCGGCCGGACAGGTCGCCACCCTCGATTTCGCGCTCGAGAGCGCGACGCTGAAGATGGAGGCCTTCACCGTCGCCGAGTCGGTGCGCGGGCAGGCGCTCGCCATCAACCAGCAGAAGACCGCCAGCGGCATCGTGAACATCGTCTCGGAGGAGACCTTCAGCAACAACCTCAACGGCAACATCGGGTTCACGCTGCAACAGCTGCCCGGCATCACGGTCAACGAGGACGAGGACGGCACACCGTCGGGCGTCAATATCCGCGGCCTGGAGGCGAAGTACAATTCGTTCCAGGTCGACGGCAACCGGCTGCCCACCTCGGGCACCAGCCGCGGCTTCGCCACGAGCCAGCTCACGGCCGACGGGATCAGCAACATCGAGGTCGTCAAGGCCGCCACGCCGGACCGCGACGGCGACGCGATCGGCGGCATCATCAACGTCATCTCCCGCTCCGCTTTCCAGCGCGAGGGACGCAGCATCGAGCTCACGGGGAGCGGCCTCTATTACGACAAGTACGGGAAATGGGGCTACAACGCCTCCCTCACCTACCTCGACATCCTTGGTGTTTTCGGAGGCGAGAAGAACCTCGGCCTCAGCCTCAACCTCACGAGCTACCGCAACTCCCGCAATTACGACAACCTCGACAAGGACTACGCCCTCGTGACTCCGCAGCTCGCGCCGCACCTGCGCCTTACCACGCCGATCTACGTCCACGTCAACGGCACGCCGCAGACCAATTTCCGCGACACCACGTCGGCCGGTTTCAGCGGGTCGATTGATTTCCGGCTGTCCGCCGCCACGTCGCTCCACCTGCGCCCGTTTTACACCTACGCCACGGTGGACGCCGAGAAACCCCGGAACCGCTTCTACATGAACGCCAACGCCTCGTTCAACGCCACCACGGTTCTGCAGATCGCCGAGCTCACCTACGCGACGGGGCGGAGCACCGCGGCCACCCTCACCGACTACCGCTACCAGAACGAGGAGAGCACCACCGACAACGACACGTACGGCGTTTCAGCGGGCGGCACGAGCCGTCTCGAGACCCTCACCTTCAACTACGAGGCGTTCGCCTCCGCCAACGAATCCAACCGCGACCGCAGCCTTGCGTACGTCATCCGCAACCCCGGCTCCAGCGTCGCCTACGACCAGACCGTACGCGCCCGGCCGGTCTACACCGTTCTCAATGGCAAAGACCTGTTCGACACTCGGACCATCAGCCGCGGCGACCTCACTGAAAATCCAAGGGATGCGATCGAGAAGTCGCTCAGCGCGAAGCTGGACGTCGAGCGCAAGTTCCCGGGCCGGGATATCAGCGGCGCGCTGAAGATCGGCGCGAAGGTCCGGATCAACCGCAAGGAGCAGGACCAAGCCTCGCGCGTGTACACCACCGGCACGGCGCTCTCAGGCTTTCCGTACGCCGATCTCCTCCGCCGCAGCAACCGCACCGTGTTCGGCACCCCGATGACCCTTGAGCCGGACATGGACAAAACCGAGGCGTTGCTGCGCTCCTCTCCGGGCCTGTTCACCCTTGGGACGGCGGCCGCCGCGCTGAACGAGGTCATCAACGACTACCGTGCCAAGGAAGGCGTTACCGCCGCCTACGGCATGGGAACCCTCGTTTCCGGACCCACCACGCTGATCGCCGGGCTGCGGCTGGAGAAGAACTCCTTCCAGTCGGACACCTTCCGCTTCGCGGCGGCCAACCCCGCCGCACCCGTGCCGGTGCGGGCCCGTCGCGACTACTCGGTCTGGCTCCCCGGAGTGCATCTCCGGCACGCGCTCGCGCCGAACCTCATTGCGCGCGCCAGCTACAACCGCAGCTACAGCCGGCCGGACATCGACCGGCTGGTGGGCGGGCTCCAGCTGGATGCCGCGACCGGCAACATTTCCGGTGGCAACCCGAACCTGAAGGAGACGACATCGGACAACTACGACGCGCAGATCGAGTATTACACCCCCAAGGGCGGACTGTATTCCGCCGGTCTGTTCCACAAGCGGATGGCCGGTTTCTACTACACAACGACCACGCGCTTCACG
Organism: Verrucomicrobiota bacterium; assembly: GCA_041184765.1. GTDB lineage: Bacteria > Verrucomicrobiota > Verrucomicrobiia > Opitutales > Opitutaceae > ER46. The sequence goes on from JBEGJD010000139.1 coordinate 13,675, forward strand.
ACCACCGACGCCAGCGGGTACCCGGTGATCGACGGCACCGGACCCTACGTCTTCTCGACGACCCTGAACGCTCTGGGCGCCACCAACACCGGCCTCGAGTTGATCGCCCGCCAGCGACTGCTCTTCCTGCCCGCGCCCTTGAACGGCCTCGGCGTGTCCCTCTCCGCGACGCTCACCCGGAGCGACGGCCGGTATCCGGGGCGGCTGGACGAAAAACTGCCGACCTACGGATTCAGCGACCGCATCTACAACGCGGCGCTCGAATATAACGCGGGCCGCTTCCGTGCCCGCCTCAGCTACACCTACCGCAGCGACTTCCTCGAAGGCCTCGATGTCGACAACACCTTCGACGATTATTTCGCGCAGTACCGGAGTCTGAACTGGGAATCCAGCTTCCAGGTGGACAAGCGCCTGAGGCTTTTCCTCAACGTGAACAACCTCACCGACGAACCGCAGGTGTCGTATCAAGGCTTCCAGCGGACCGATAACCCCGAGGA
>JBEGJD010000140.1:0-4341 GCA_041184765.1 Verrucomicrobiota bacterium
GGACGGCAGCCGTCGATCACCGTGCGGCGGTAGGCCTTGAAGGCGTTGGTGGTGTCGTTGAGCGGGATGTTGAATCCGATCCGCACGAGCAGATTCGCGAGGCGGTTTACCAGGAGCTTAACCCTCGGGTAGTCATGGACGCTGCCGCCGGCGACAAAACGACTGCCGAACGCGCAGTCGTAACCCTGGTTGAGCAGCCGCCAGTAGGTTACGGCGTCCTCGGGTGCGTCGGACGCGTCGGCCATCATGACCACCACGGCGTCACCACGACTGTGGTCGAGCCCCCACACGACGGCGCGGCCGAAACCATGGGCACCGCTTGCGTTGCGCGTCGGGGAGAGTGCGGGGTGGCGGGCCTTAAGTTCCTGCAGAACCTCCCAGGTGCGGTCGCGGCTGCCGTCGTCGACCACCACGATCTCGTGCGGCACGCCTTCGCGCTCCAGATGTGCGGTCAGGCCGGCGATGGTGGGAGGCAGGGACTCCTCCTCGTCGCGCGCGGGGATGACGACGGAGAGGAGGTTGAGCGGGTTGCCGGCCATCTTTTCGGCTCAGAGCTGGGCCGAGGTTTCCAGCCAGCGCGGATGAAGGCGGGCGTGGTCGGCGATTTCGGTCAGGATGGAATCGACCGAAGTCGCCGGTTTCCAGTTCCAGAGGCGGGAAGCTTTGGTGTGGTCGAGCACGATCCAAGGGATGTCGAACGGCCGGGGTGTCGCGTCTGCTCCGACGTCGTGGGATCCGAGGCGCGCGGCGCACCAGTCGCTGAGTTGGTGCAGCGACATCGCCGAGGCGACGCCGCCCGAGAAGTTGGCGAGGCGATCTGCTGCGGCGACCTTGGGCGCCGTCATCTGGCGTGTAAGCGCGGGGATGAGATCGCGGGGATGCAGGCAGTCGCGCACCTGATGACCGTGACCGCCGAAACCGATGTAGCGCAGCGTGCGGCGCTGGAGCCACGAGTTTATCCAGTAGGCGAAGATGCCCTGGTCGGCGCGGCCGAATTGACCCGCGCCGGCCAGCACCCCGCAGCGGTTGACGAACACCGGCAGGCCGAACGTTTCCCCGTATTCCAGCGCGAGCACCTCACTCGCGAGCTTCGTGGCTCCGTAGAGGGAAACCGGTGCGCCGGTGGAAAACTCCTCGGTGAGGCCGCCAGGTGCGAGTCCTCGCGCCGCTGCTCCTGCGGCCGGATGGAAGGAGTGGTGGCGCACTTCCATCGGCAGTTCCGCGAGGGCGGGAATCGAGTAAACGCGACTGGTGCTGAGCAGGATGAAACCGGCGCGGTGCTGCTTGCAGTACTCCAGCAGGTTCACCGTGCCGCCAAGGTTGTGCTCCACGAGCTGCCGCGAACTGGTGCGACCGTCGACACCCGCCAGCACGCTGGGGTTGGCCGCGGCGTCGATCACCCATTCCGCGGGCGGAAGCGCCTCGAGGTCGCTCGCCGCGCGAAGGTCTGCATGAAACAGCCTCACTCCAAGACGCTTCAATTCCTCGCGGTTCGTCTCGCTCCCGGGCCGGATGAAATTATCGAATCCAGCCACTTGATGCCCCTCCGCGGCGAGCGCTCGCGCGAGCGTACCGCCCACGAAGCCACAAACGCCGGAGATCAGAATTCGCATCGCGGCAAAGTGAGCCGAATTCGCCCGATGCGGGAAGAGCGTTTTTGCCCCCTCCCATGGGGTCAGGGCGTTCAATGTTTTCGCAGCCGTGTAAAGTTCTCGAAAATCAGGCGTTTTGCCTGGGCAAGAGGGCTTTCCTCAACGGTTTCCAGCTTCACGAGCAGTGTTCGAATCGGAAAGTGCCTCGGCAAATTAAACAACGAACGCCCTGACCCCATCGTCGCGAATCTGCCTTCAAAGGGGTCAGGGCGTTCAATATTTTCGGAGACTGATAGGGCTTCTTAAGGTCAGGTGCTGAGATTTGCATATATTTGTAATAAATGTAGTTACGTGTTAAGGGGCGGCGCTCGTTTAGGTAGGTCAACAGCGGGTTGGAACATCGAACGCCCTGACCCCATCGTCGAAGAGATGGGTCTTAACGTTGAACGCCCTGACCCCTTAGGGGCGGGGCTGGGGGACGGATTTGAAGGCGATTAGCCGCCAAGCGCCGTGGTCGCGTTCGATCCGGCCGATGAACGCGCGGTCCGGCTGGGCCGCGAGCGCGGCCAGCGCGGGATCGACGGCGATCTCGTGGCTGCCTTCCCGCACGACGCCCGGCAAGGCGTTGAGCCGCAGTTTGACCGTACCGGCCCGCGTCCCCGGTCCTACGGTGACACCGCGCACGGCGAAGCCGAGTAGGTCCTCGGCCGGTGGTGCGCATTCGCAGTTCTTTTCGTCCTCCAGCAATTCCCCTTCGGGGATCCTCACGCGCAGCGTCCGCAGTGTCGGAGCGGTTTCGGCGGTGAAAACCACCAGCATTTCCGCGGCGGTCTTGCCGCCCGCGTAGTCACGCGCAACCACGGTTCGCGGAAATCCCCGGGCGCGCGCGTTTCCTGCGGCTGAGATCACGACGGCATCGCCCGCCGCGAAGTCCGGATTCACACGGCGGAGCCGGATCGCACCGTCGGCATCAACCCATGTCGCCAGTAAGGAGCCGTTGCGCAGCAACGCCGTCGCCACGCGTCCGGACGGCTTGATTTCATCCAGTCGCAGCGGCGCCACGAAACTTCCGCCGGCATCGGTCGAAAAACTCGCCAGCACCCGCGGGTCGCCATCCGCCGCGGTGAACCAAACCACTCCCGTCTGGCCGCCGATATTCGCTAGCTGCGGTCCGTTCACCGGGCAGGCGCTGATCTTCCAGCCGTCGGTTCCCAGCGGTCGCGGAGTCTCCCATTTCATGCCGTCGAAGCGCGCGACGCGGATGTCGCGGACCTCTTCAGCGGTGCGCCCACGATAAGCGACTAAGGCCGAGCCATCGGGAAACGCGGTCAACGTGGTCTGGCAGCAATCGCAGACGGACGGATCGACGAGCATGTCCGGTGCGGAATCCCCGAGGATTCGCGCGTAGAGGCGTTGCGCGTCGCCCGGCCGGTGTTTGCCCCGGCCATCCAGCCATGCCGCGAGCACCCGTCCGTCCGGCAGGGTGGCGAGCGAAACAAACTCCACCGATTCGCTCTCCCGCGTCAGCCGCTCCGGGGAACTCCAGGTGCGGCCTCCGTCGGTTGTGCGGCTGATCCTCGCGTGGTAACCATGCCCGTGTCCGCCGTGCGCGCCGGCGGCGGCGGAAGCCGGATTGTTCACAAACCAAACCGCGGTGGCGCGACCGTCTTCACCGGCGGTGAGCGCGGGAAAGTCGGCCCAGTTCACAAACCAGTCAGCACCTTGCGCGATCGTCCGCGCCTCGCTCCAGCTTTGCTCCGCCGGCCCGCGCGTGGCGAACCGCAGGGCGTGACCCCCGGTGACCGGCTCGATCCATGTCAGCCAGATCCTTCCGTCCGGTCCAACCGCGAGCGATCCTCCGCTCGCGCCCGGCCCGGCCGGGTTTGGGATGGGTTCGGCGGTGATGCCCGCGCGTGCCTCGATCGATAAGAGGCCAAAAAGAAGAAACGCGACGTACAATCTCATCGGCGGCGTTGGAGCAGGGTGACCACGAGCAGCAGGACGAAGGAAATCACCAGCAGGGTCGCCGCGAACGCATGGGCCTGAGGGTAATTGAGCGCCTGCACCTCGTCATAAAGCGCGATGCTCGCGACGCGCGTCACGCCGGGCACGGAGCCGCCGATCATCAGCACGACGCCGAATTCCCCGAGCGTGTGCGCGAATCCCAGCGTGAGGCCGGCCGCGATCCCGCGCCACGCAAGCGGCACATGGAGCCGGAGGAATACGCGGAGTGGTGAGGCACCCAGGGCGCGGCCCGCCTCGAGCAACTCCGGGGACACGCCCCGCAACGCCGCTTGGAACGGCTGCACCGCGAAGGGCAACGAGTAGAAGACCGAGGCGATCACGAGGCCGGTGAAGGAAAATGAAAGCGGCGCCCCGGTAAGTTCACGCCACCAGCTGCCGGGCGGATGTTGCGGCGAGAACGCCACCAGAAGGTAAAACCCGATCACCGTCGGCGGCAGCACCACCGGCAGCGCGACGAGGGTCTCGATCGCGGGCGCCAGCCGCCAGCGCGTGCGGTTCAACCATTGCGCCAGCGGCAGACCGATAACAGCCAGCACGAGCGTGGTCGTTGTCGCCAGGCGCAGCGTCAGCCCAAGCGCCTCCCACAAGGCGGGGGGGAGCAGGACGGAGGTGGCAACGGGCTCGGACACGCCCCGCAGGCTCGATGCGTCCGCGCCGACGCTCAACGCTCAACTCGCGCCGCGCGGCGTTCCCAGGCGAACAGGAATTGCTGGGCGAGTCCCGC
>JBEGJD010000141.1:0-7538 GCA_041184765.1 Verrucomicrobiota bacterium
TTTTGAGCTACTCCGGTTTCCGCGGCGCCTTGGCCGGTGGCGATTCGAGGCCGAAGTCGGAGAAGTCGTTGCAGATCCCCTCGTGCGCCCGGTCCTGTTTGTAGATCTGCAGGATGCGCGCATGCTCTTGATCGGTTGTCGGGAAAATCCGCGGAGGCTCGCCCGGCAGCAGCAGTGCGGTGTAGGCACGCCGGCGGTCTACCATTCTGCGGATGACGAGCATGCCGGAAGGCTGGCTCGAAATTTTCACTTCGCCAGTAGGAACAGCGCCCCCGCATCCGCGGAAAGTTCCGGCGGACAACTATCGCGATCGGCCCGCGAGGCCGTCCAGGTGGTGGGGAGAATTTTTCCGCGCACCTCGACGGTCGCGAGACACTCAATGGCGCCGCCGGCTGGTCGCGAAAACGAACCGAGGCAAAGCTCCGGCCTCGGAGAGGAGCCGCATCGCGCGCGCCTCGGCTCGGCGCATCGCTCGCTTCCGCCGGGGCTCGAGGTCGTCGTGTCCGGCGAGGTGCAGCCAGCCGTGCACGACGTAGAGGGCGAGCTCGGCGGCGAACTCGCGGTCGTTTTCGCGTGCGTACGTGAACGCGGTGTCGGCGGATACGCAGATCTCACCGGCGACGCCGAGCGCGGGCGTACCCTCGAAGGTGATCACATCCGTGGTGGAAGGATCCCGCAGGAAGTCGGCGTGCAACTTGGCCAGCGAGGAATCGTCGAGAAAAACGACGGAGAGTTCGCCATCGGGCATGGTTGATCCGCGCGGCGCGAGGCGCACGGCGTGGTCATCGAGAACAGCCGTCAGCCGCTCGACGGAACCGGTGGGCACGCGCAGGCGCGGGTGGCGGTTGGCGACCGCAACGGAACGCGACGGAGTGCGTGCCGGCATCGGCTCAGGCGCCGGCCTCGGCGGCGGGTTTTTCCGGCGTCGGGTAGGCGATTCGCGCGTGCAGCATGTTGAGCAGCGTGAACTGAAAGCTGTTCCGAATCCGCGTGATCTCCTCGAGCGTGAGGGGTGACTCGTCCAACTGGCCCTCGGCGATGCGTTCGCCGACGATCCGGGTGATGATCTGCTGCAGTTCCTCGGCGCCGAATTGCTTCAACGAACGTGATGCGGCCTCGACGCCGTCGGCGAGGGAGATGATCGCGGCTTCGCGCGACTGCGGCTTGGGGCCGTCGTAGCGGAACGCCGCTTCGTCCACCACGCGTGCCCCCGTTTTGGCGGTTTCGGTTGCTTCCCGCCGGGCGCCGCGGCCGCGGGTCGGACCACCGCGAGTCTCCTCGATGGCCCGGTCGTAGAAATAGCGAACCAGCGAGGTGCCGTGGTGCTGGCGGATGGCGTCGACCACCGCGCGCGGGAGGTTGTGCCGCTCCGCCAGTTCCACGCCGTCGTTCACGTGCGCCTTGATCAGGCGTGCGGAGTCGGCGGGCGTCAGCTGGTCGTGCGGATTTGAGCGGTCGCGCTGGTTCTCGGCGAAGTACTGCGGTTGGACGGTCTTGCCGACGTCGTGGAAGAGCGCGCAGACGCGGGCGATGAGCGGGTTGGCGCCGATCGCGTTGGCGGCGTTTTCCGAGAGCTGCGCGACGACCAGCGAGTGATGGTAGGTGCCTGGTGCCTCGAGCTGCATGCGGCGCAGGAGCGGGTGGTTGTAATCGGTGAGCTCGAGCAGGGTGATGTCGGTGGTGCGCTTGAACAGCGACTCGAGCACGGGCAGCAGGCCGACCACCCCGATGCCGGTGAGGACACCGGTGCCGAGGCCGGCCGCCATCTGGCGCAGGAGCGTGTCGATGGGTGTGCGGTCGGCGAAACTTATCATCGCCGCGAATGCGGCGACGGTGAGACCGCCCATGCCGGCGGCGCGGACGAGACGGCCACGACGGCGCGCCTCGCGGCCGAAATAGATACTCACGAGTGACGCGAGGAAGGTGAGCACCAGCAGGTCGAGCCGGTTACCATAGATGACGCCCGTGAAGATCGAGACGAAGAGCGCCATGAAGATGCCCGAGCCCGCGTCGATTAGGATGGCGACAATGAGCGGCGCGAAGGCGGTCGGCGCGACGTACGGCAGGGTGGACGCCCAGGCCTCGTCGCGCAGGAAAAACTCGGCGCCGCCCAGCGAGTAGTTGGCGCGCACTAGCGCGAGGTTGCCGATGACCACCAGAGCCAGGAGGCCGCAGCGGACGTTGCTGCGCAGGGTTTCGGGGTCCTCGATGCGGATGTAGATCAAGGAGGCGATGACCATCGCCAGCACGAGGAGGACGCGGCCGAACAGGGTCAGCCCTTCCTCCGTATCAACCTCGGAGTGCTCGCGAAGATAACGGCGATGCGCGACCAGTGCCTCGTAGACATCAGGGGTCACACGATCGCCGGCTTCGACGAGGGTTTGCCCGCGTGGAACCTTCACGGTGACCGGCTGCACCGCCTTGGCGGCAGCGTCCTGGCGGCTGGCGGTCGCCGTTCGGTCGAACACGAGGTTGGGTGCCAGGCCGAAGCGGAAGAGACGGAAAACCGCCTGGGTCGAGGCGCGCGGCGTCTGTTCCGAGCCGAGGCTTACGCGCAGGACGGTGAGGGCGTCCTCCATTGAGTGGACCGGCCGCTGGGCGAAACCACCGCCTTGGCGCGCCAGCTCGAAGGCGAGGGCGGAGCCGGGATTGGGGACCGCGAGTGAGGAATCGGCGATACCCTGCGCGTAAAGGTCGCGCAGAGTGGCGAGACCGTTTTCAAAGATCGCCGCGCGGGCGCGCGCGTCACCCGCAGCGAGGACCGCCCCGATGTCCTCGGGCGTGGCGTGGTAGGAGCCGTGGGAATTGAAGGTCTCGGCGATCGCCGAGAGTTCCGAGCGGTGGGTGAGGATCGGGTCCGTGGTTCCCGGGCGCGCTTGCTCAAACGCTGCTAACTGGGTGAGCAGCATGCGCGCGGCGGCCTCGAACCGGCGGAGTGGCTCGGTATCCAGCTTGTAAACCGGTGGAACGCGGTTGCGCAGTTGCTCCCGGGCGGCCCGGGTGCGCTCGGCGCTTTCGTAGTCAAAGGAGGCCTGCGCGGAGACGCGCGTCGTCGCCGTCTGGTTGGGCAGCAGCGGCGCATCGAGCGTGGTGAGCCCGGCGGAGCTGATGACAACAATGGCCGTGACCGTGACGATGAAGATCAGGACTCCCACGAGGCGGCTGCGCTCGAGGAATTCTCCCATCGCCGAGCGCGTCGCCGGGCGGGCGGAGCGGCCGGCGCCGAGGCCGCCGAGAAGGAGGCGGAGTTGGTTGCGGACCGACATAGCTCAGGGTTTGCCCGGTTCCGGCGGAGTCCGCGTCATCGGGCTGCGATAAGCCTCGTAGGCCTCAATGATGCGGGCGACCAGCGGGTGGCGGACGACGTCCGCGCCGCTAAAGGTGTGGAAATCGATCCCCGGGATGTCGCCGAGGATGTGGCGAACCTCCGCCAAGCCGCTCTGTTTGGCTCGGGGCAGGTCGATTTGAGTGATGTCTCCAGTGATCACCATCCGCGACTCCTCACCGAGGCGGGTGAGGAACATCATCATTTGCTCGGAGGTGGTGTTCTGGGCCTCGTCGAGTACCACAAAGGCGCGCGTGAGCGTGCGGCCGCGCATGTAGGCGAGCGGAGCGATCTCGATCACGCCCTTTTCGCTCAGGCGGGCGACATCCTCGGCGTCGAGCATGTCGTGCAGGGCGTCATAAAGCGGGCGCAGGTACGGTAGGATTTTCTCCCGGAGATCGCCGGGCAGGAACCCGAGGGCCTCGCCGGCCTCAACCGCCGGGCGGGTGAGGATCACGCGCTCCACCTGGTTCTGCAGCAGGGCATTTACCGCCGCGGCCATCGCGAGGTAGGTTTTTCCGGTGCCGGCAGGGCCGATGCCGAAGACGACCGGATGCTCGAGCATCGATTGCAGGTAGAGTTTTTGAGCGAGGGTCTTGGGAACGATGGTGCGCCGGTTTGTTGCGATCACCAGCGGCTCCTCGAGAAGCGACTCCAACTGCGGACCCTCCCCGCGGGCGAAGGCGTCGGTGATGCGATGGAAGTCGGGGGTGCGGATCGCCATGCCCTGCGCGCGGGCGCCGTCGAGAAAGCTGAACAGCCCCTCGGCGCGGGTGAACGGTTCGCCTTCGCCGTCGATGCGCAGCCAGTCCTCGCGGGTGGTGAGTTTGACGCCGAGAGCGCGTTCGGCGTGGACGAGGTTTTCTTCCCGGCCGGCGTACAGGGCCGCCGCGTGGCGTGGACTGGGGAAACGGAGAGTCTTCGAGGCCACGGGTGCGGAATCAGTGGGGCGGCGGCTGACGGTCGCCCAGATTGACCGCCACCGAGGCCAGTTTCTCCCAGGTGGCGTCGAGCGATTGTGGCAGGATGCGGGTTTGGCCGAGGACCGGCATGAAGTTGTTGTCGCCGTTCCAGCGCGGGACGATGTGGCCGTGCAGGTGCGGGATGCTGCCGCCAGCGGCGGCGTGGCCCAGATTGAAGCCGACGTTGAAGCCGTCGGCTTTCAAGGCGGCGGCGAGGACGCGTTTCCCAAAGATGATCTGGTCGAAAAGGTCCGCCCGCTCGTCAGAGTCGAGGTCCTCGAGATTGACAACTTCCCGGTAGGGCACCGCCAGCAGGTGTCCGGGGTTGTAGGGAAACCGGTTCAGGATGAGGTAGGTTTGCCGCGACCGGTGGACGATCAGCGCCGCGCGGTCATCGCCAAGGGCGGGTAATTCCGAGAAGGGGCGCCGCATCTCGGCCGGGTATTTGGGCGCCTCGATGTACTCCATGCGCCAATAGGGATGCAGGTGCTTCATCGGTATGTCGCGCGGTACGGCGGTGGAGGTCGCGGAAACGAGGGTCGGCCAGAACAACCGCCGCCGACCTTCGTGTCAAAACCGCTCTCCGGCCGCAAAAAAACAGCGGAGGCCAGAACTGCTTCTTATTAGCCCGCCTCCGGTGGTAGCGCCCCCAACAGCCTGTCCCCCCACACGCCAAAGTTAGCCTGTCCCCAACCCATAGCCTGTCTCCGATACCGACTGTCTGTCCCTGTCTGCAGGAATTAAATCTTTGTCACAGGTTACATAGATAACTGTCAGGCAGAATTTTATGATGCTTCATCCGCTTAATTCTCCGGCGCTTTCCCGTCGGCTTCTTCTCTGCCTCAGCCCTTCTTCTTCCCCTTGGCGCCTGGGGCGGGCACGGCGATGCCGGCGAAGGGTAGATCCTTTGGCATGGGATAGGATCGGGCGAAGGTAAGGAGACGCTCGACGACCTCGGGGTGTGCGGCGGCGACGTTCCGCTTTTCGCCGATGTCCTCCTCGAGGTTGTACAGCTCAAGCCCGGCCGTGCCGCGGTCCTTCACGTAACCGTAAAAGACCTTTCGGTCAGGGAGGAACAGCTTCCATGGACCAACCCGCACGGCGTGCAGCTCGTTCTGGCTGAAATAGTGGAAATGGTCGCGGGCGCCCGTCTCGCTTCTCCCAAGGAGCAAATCAGCCTGATCAAATCCCTCAATCAGCCGGTCGGACGGTGGCGCGAAGCCCGCAAGACGCCCGAAGGTCGGCAGGAAATCGAGCGTTGAGAAAATCGCGGCGTTCACACGTCCGGCCGGCACACGTCCCGGCCAGCGCACGAGGCAGGGCACGCGTGAGCCTCCCTCGTACGAGGATCCCTTGGCCTCGCGCAAAGGACCGGACGAACCCCAGGCGATCTCACCCTGATGCGCCGGACCGAGGCGATCGGCCGCATTGCTCCATGGTCCGTTGTCGGACGTGAAGATCACGAGTGTCTTCTCGCGCAGCCCTAGCTCGTCGAGGGCGTCGAGCAGGCGGCCGGAGTGGAAGTCGAGTTCTTCCACCGCGTCGCCGTACAGCCCGCCGCGCGACTTGCCGCGGAACTCGGCGGACGCGCCGACGATCGAGTGCACCATGGTGTGAGCGACGTAGAGGAAAAACGGGCGGTCGCGTTGGGCGCGGAGAAAGGTAAGAGCCTTGTCGGTGTACAATCGTGTGAGCCCGCCCATGTCGTCGGTCTCGCCGGCGGGTTCGTTATTCTCGTACATCCGGATGCGGCCGCTGTCGTTGCCGCCGAGGGTGCCGTAGTAGTAGTCGAAGCCTTTCGCGTTCGGCATCCGCTCGCGGATCGGCGCGCGGTTGGAGACGTCCCATTTGCCGATGCACGCGGTCGCGTAACCCTGCGCCTTCAACAGTTCGGCGACGGTGATCTCGCTCGCGGGCATCGACCAGCCGCCGCTGCGGATCGGCTGGCGGCCCGTGAGAAGCGCGGAGCGCGACGGACCGCAGACGATCTGCGCGTAGAAGCTTGTGAAGCGCGTGCCCTCGGCGGCGAGACGGTCGAGGCGCGGGGTACGGATCGAGGTCGAGCCCTGGCAGCCGAGGTCGCCGTAGCCTTGGTCGTCGGTGAAGATGATCAGGAAGTTCGGACGATCGGCGGCGCGGACCGCGGCAAGGCCGAGCAGGAGCGCGCCGAGCGCACGGAGCGTTTTCATGGGTGCGAAAGAAGAGGGGTGGACGCGACGGGCCGCTCAGGCCCCGGGCCGTTTCACGCCGAAATGCGCGAGCACGTTGCGCAGGAGCCCGGCCATCTTGGAGTCGACGGAAAGCACCCAGCCGGAACCGATCGCGCCGGCGTTGAAGACGCGGCCGCCGACCGGGCGTTCCCAATAGATCATCTCGGCACCCTGATCGGTCCGCGGCTTGATGCGGCGGAAGAAGTAGTCGAACGCGCTGCCGCCTTTCTTCCAGAAGACCTGTCCGTTCGCGAGGAGCTTGATCCCCGCCGGGTCAGGCGGCACGCGCCCGCCCTCGGGCGGCGGTTCCTCCTGCAGGCGCAGGAACGTGGACGGCCGGATGTCGAACTCGTGGGCGTTCGCGAGGCGGATGCCGTCACCGGCGGACCCGAAGGTTTCGCCCGCGCGCAGGCCCAGATTCTCGGGTTGGCGAAAAAGGAAATGGTCCGGATCGGTGACCTCATACGGGCCGAATTGCTCGGGTGCGCCCGGGGCGTTGAAACCGAGGCAATCAAGGGCGATGAGGTCGACACCGGGAAAACCGCACTCGCGCAGCATGCCGCCGCGCAGGCCGTCATGGCTGTGCCACGCCTCGCCGCGGCGCTCGAGGGGCACGCGCTGGCCGGCGGCGTCGGCCTTGCGGCACTCCATGACCGTGCCCTCGGTGTTGAACGAGACGCGCCAGAAGACGGAGTTGCCGCTCAACACGACGAGGTTGCCTCCGGCGCGGAGGTACGCGTCGGTGCCCTGGTACATCGGGAGCGACCAGTATTCGTTGTGGCCGACGACGAGCATGGCGGCGTAACCACGCGGGAGCGACGGGTCGCGGTGCAAGTCGAGATCGCTGACGAGGTCGTACTCGTAGCCCTGTTCCTCGAGCCAGATCTGCGTAAAGCGGTCGGCGCGCGCGAGGTGGCTGTACTTGGTCGGACCGCCGTAGAGTACGTACGGTCCCGCCGCCGGCCACGGCATGCGTAGGCCCATTTGGTACGTGCCCTGTCCGGTGGCGTGGTCGCGGTAAAAGTTGTACGCCGGCAACCC
>JBEGJD010000142.1:0-2658 GCA_041184765.1 Verrucomicrobiota bacterium
AGCTTGGTGCCGCACTGGCGGACGAGGATGTTGCCGGCGACGACGGACTCACCGCCGAAGCGCTTGACGCCGAGACGCTGCGAGTGGCTGTCGCGGCCGTTGCTGGATGTTCCCTGACCCTTTTTGTGCGCCATGGCTGGTTCCTCGGATTAGGCGGTGATGGAGTTGATCTTGATGACGGAAAGCTCTTGGCGGTGGCCGCGTTTACGCTCCATGCCCTTGCGCTTGTTCTTGCGGAAAACGATGACCTTCTTGCCGCGCTTGTTCTCCAGCACGGTGGCGGAGACCGAGGCGCCCGAGAGGGTGGGCTTGCCGACCTTGTAGGAGGCGCCTTCGCCGGCGGCGAGGACCTCTTTGATCTCAACTTTGGAGCCCTTTTCGGTGCCGGCGTAGCGGTTGACGATGAGAATGTCCCCCTCGGAAACAGTGAACTGCTGTCCCTGGGTCTTGATGGTCGCTTTCATGGAATAAAAGTTTGGATAAAGCGTTTCGCGGAAAGTGAATGCAAGGCTTATTTCGGAATCTTCGCGGCCCCGTTCCGCCGAGGCGCGGGAGAGTCAAAAATGCTCCGCCAAAACCACCGCTTTGAACAACGCCGAGGCCTTACTGATGGTCTCCTGGTATTCCGCGGCCGGCACTGAATCAGCGACCACGCCGGCACCGGACTGAATGTGGACGCGGCCGTCCTTCACCAGCGCGGTGCGCAACATGATGCAGGTGTCCATGTTACCATCGTAACCGAAGTAGCCAAGAGCGCCCGCGTAGAACCCGCGCTGCACCGGCTCGTTTTGAGCGATGATCTGCATCGCACGAATCTTGGGTGCACCAGAGACCGTTCCGGCTGGAAACGTGGCCCGCATCAGGTCGTAAGCGGAGCGGCCCGCCGCGATGCGTCCCTCGACCTGCGAAACGATGTGCATCACGTGCGAGTAGCGCTCGATCACCATCATTTCGGGCACGGTGACGGAGCCGAACTGGCAGACTCGGCCGATGTCGTTGCGCGCGAGATCCACCAGCATCAGGTGCTCCGCGCGCTCCTTCTCGTCAGCCAGCAACTCCTTTTCCAGAGCGACATCCTCCGTCGGGTTTGCCCCGCGGCGCCGGGTGCCGGCGATGGGACGGATTTCCACCAAGCCATCGGTGAGGCGCACGTGCACTTCCGGCGAGGCCCCGACGATCGCGAAGTCTCCCGTCTCCAAAATGAACAGGTAAGGGGACGGATTCACCGTCCGCAGCGCGCGGTACAGGTCCAGTGCCGGGCGGTCGAACGGACGCGAAAACCGCTGGGAGGGCACGAACTGGATGATGTCCCCGGAGCGGATGAACTCCTTGCCCTCGTCGACCATGCGCTCGAAGGCGTCACGCGTGAAGTTGCCGGGCGGAACGGCGACTGGTCCCACGTCGGCGATCGGCGCCGGCGCCAGCGCGCGCGGCTGGCGCAGCAGCGCGTGCAATTCCTTCAGCTCGGCCACCGCGGCGTCGTACGCGGTGCCAGCCTCCGCCGGACTGCGCACGTGGGCGTTCACGCAGAGTCGGAGCGTCTGCTTCGCGCGGTCGAAGATCAGCAGCGAGTCCGCCAGCATGAAGTACAGCATCGGCAGCCCGAGTTCGTCGCGCGCGGCGGCGGGCACGGTGGGCTCGATGCGGGTGACGTACTCGTACCCGATGAAGCCGACGGCGCCGCCGGTGAAACGGGGCAGGCCCGGTAGCGTCACGGGACGGAAGCCGCGGAGTTCCTCCTCGATCAGCTTCAGCGGGTCGGCCGGCGTCGGCACCGTGCGGTCGGGCCGGCCGGGCTCGCGGACCAGCGTGGTTTGCGGTCCGCAGGCGAGCACCTTGCGCGGACGGCAACCGATGAAGCTGTAGCGGGAAAGGTTTTCCCCTCCCTCGACCGACTCGAGCAGGAACGACGGGCCTGCGGCGCGGAGCTTCGCGTAGGCCGACACCGGCGTCTCGAAGTCCGCCATCAGGTCGGTCGTGACCGGGATGACGTTGCCCTGCGCGGCGAGGCTCGCGAAGGCGTCTCGGGTCGGGTGAATGTTCATCGGCGGGCCGGTCTAAATGCGAGCGCTCGCGTGGCGCCGCAAGGCGAATGACAGGCCGCGTGCGCCGCACGCGGAGGGATGAGGGAAAGCGAGAGGGAGTGGGTAATTCGCGGAAGGAGTTTCCAAAGATCCGAGGGGGGGCGCCCTCGGCTACACCGCACGTGTTTCCTGATGAGAATCGGTCCGGTGCTTCCGCACGAAAGGCGTTCCGTGTAGCCGCGGCCGCCCGCCTACGCCGAGGCTACGGCGGGCGAGTCCGCCGCGGAACATGCCGCATTCATGACGGCCGAGGGCTTTCCCTCCTACTGTTTCCGGTCCGCGCGCCGGCCACTTGGTTTGGCGGGATCGTAGGCGGGATTGGGGATCGGGAACTTGGCGCCGACGTCGCGTTGCCACGCGTGCAATTCGGCGCGGAGACGGTCGACTCGGGCAGGCTCGCGGGCGGCGAGATCGGTCTTCTCACCGAGGTCCGCGGCGAGGTTGAAGAGCTCTACGCGGTTGTCCTCCTGCCACTCGATGAGCTTCCAGTCGCCGCGACGGACGGCCGCGGCGGGGGCGCCGCCTTGGTTGCCGTAGTGCGGATAATGCCAGAACAGCGCACGCTCGGGTTCCC
>JBEGJD010000143.1:0-10169 GCA_041184765.1 Verrucomicrobiota bacterium
GCCGGGCACGTGGTTGAACTGGTCGGTGTGCATCGACCGGATCAGGCAGATGTCGTCCGCGATCGATCCGATGTGCGGCAGCAGGTCGGACAGCTCCATCCCGCATTGGCCGTGCGGGCGGAACTTGCGCGGGGTGCCCATGATCCGCGCCGACTCCTTCGCGAGGAACGCGAAACGCATGTTGGCCAGCATCGACTCCGGCAGGGGCTGGCCGTCCAGCTCGTTGAGCTTCGGCTTCGGGTCGTAAAGATCCATCTGGCTCGGGCCGCCCTCGAGGTAGATGTAGATGCAGTTCTTCGCGCGCGGCCGGTGGTGGGTGCGCACTTGCCCGCCGGCGTCGGCGCCCGCCAGCAGCCCGTCGGCCCCGAGCAGTCGCGTGAGGGCGAGGCCGCCGACGCCGCCGCCGGCGCGCATCAGGAAGCGCCGCCGGCTGTGGTCTGGGATTCCGGGGATCATTCGCGGGTGATGAACTCGTCGAGATTCAGGAGGAGGCGCGCCGTCGACACGAGCGCAAGCCGTTCGTCGCCGCCGGCGGTCGCGAGCTGGTCGGAATGGTGGCGCCGCAGGGCCTCGAACTCTTTTGGCGAGGGCGGGCGCCCGAGGCAGAGCTCGAACCCGGCCCGAAGGCGCGCATCGGTTTCGCCAGGCATCGACTCGAGCCTTTTCGCTAATTCTCCGGCCGCGGCGAAAAATACGGGGTCGTTCAGCAACGTCAGCGCCTGCAGCGGCGAGTTGGAGCGTTCGCGCTGGAGGCAGGCGACGCTGGCGTCGGACGCGTCAAACGTCGTGAGCATCGGGTAGGGCACATTGCGGCGCAGGTGGATGTACATGCCGCGGCGGTTGGCCTCCGCGCCCTTCGTCTCGGGCCAGCTGCGGTTGCGTCCGAACGCCATCACGAACTCAGGCAAGGGCGGGTGGATGCTCGGTCCGCCGATTCTCGGGTTCAACAGGCCGCTGCTCGCCAGCGCGACGTCCCGCACGATCTCCGCCTCGAGGCGGTGGCGGCTCTGGCGGGCGAGCAGGATGTTCAGCGGGTCGCGTTCCCCGAGCTCGGGGCGGCCGCGCGAGCTTTGCCGGTAGGTCTCGGACGAGACGATCAGGCGGATCAAAGCCTTCCGGCTCCAGCCGAGGCGCACGAACTCGGTCGCGAGCCAGTCGAGCAGCTCAGGATGCGAGGGACGCTCACCCAGCGCGCCGAAATTATCGGGCGTCGCCACCAGCCCGCGGCCGAAGAGCTGTTTCCAGATTTGATTCACGGCGACGCGCGCGGTGAGGGGATTCGCGGGATCGACGATCCAGCGCGCGAGATCAAGCCGGTCGGCCACTGGCCCCCGCGGACGCAGCGGCGGCAGCATCGCGGGGGTGCCGGGCATGACTTCTTCGCCGGGCCGCTTGTAATCGCCGCGCAGGTGGATGCGGGTCGGGCGGTTTTGCGAGATCAGCACCGGGGCGGCGGTCTTCGGGTAATCGGGTCTCTTCGCGTAGTGAGCCGCTAGGGGTTTGAAGAGCTCTTTGCCCTTGGGGTCGTCGAAACGCGCGAGATGACGGGCCAGCGAGAGCTGGTTCTCCTTGGTCCGCTTCTCCGGAGGGGTGTCGAGGACGGCGAGGATCTCATCGGGCAGGGTGCTCGGCTCGAGGGGCGCTGCGCTGGAGGTGGCCGCGAGCCGGAAGCGGGTCATCACGCCCGTGATGCGGTGCTCAAGTTCAAGGAAGAGCGTCGTGCCCGCCGGAAAATCCTGCGGCTCCTTCAGCTCGAACACGATCACGTGCCCGCGGTCACCCTGGCCGGTCACGCTCCATCCGGTCGTGGAATCGCCATCGAGGGTGTGCTCCGGCGGATTTCCCTTCGCGGCGAAATCGGCGCGCGCCGTCGAGAACTCGAGCTTGCGTTGCTCCCCGGTCGGGGTGCGCGCCATCACCGAGAACTCCGCCAGGTGGAAATCGCCCGAACGCGTGCGCCCGGCGCGCTCCCCGAGTCCGGCCAGCGCCTCGACGCGGATACCCGTGACGCCGTTCATCGCCAGCGGCGCCTGAACCACGTACCTCGTCCGCACGGGGTCTCGCTCGCCGGTCGTCACGGAATGATCGGCGTTGGGCTGGGACATCCGCTCCTCGTCCTCCGTGATGGTCGTGATCTGCTCGGGGCGGAGCAGGGTCCAGCGCGCGCGGGGAGGAGTGAGCTTTTTCTCCCACTCCGCGACGTGACCCGCGGCAAGACTCGCAACAAAGTCTCGGATCGGCGCCTCGAGGCGTTCGCGCTCCTTTTCCCAGGCGGCCAGCTTGCGCTCATAGTCGGCCAGTTCGTCGGGGCGCGGCGCAGGGATGTCCCGCTCGGCGGTGCGGTTGAAGAACGCGTACAGTTGGTAGAACTCCCGGATCGAGATCGGGTCGTACTTGTGCGTGTGGCACTCGGCGCAGCCGACCGTTAGTCCGAGCCAGACCGATCCGGTCGTGGCGGTGCGATCCACCGCGTTCTTCACGCGGTCCAGCTCGAGGTCGGCGCCGGCCTCGTCGTTCTTGAGCGAGTTGCGGTGGAACCCCGTCGCGATCCGCTGCTCGCGGGTGGCTTCGGGAAGCAGGTCGCCCGCGAGTTGCTCGATTGTGAACTGATCGAACGGCAGGTCGCGGTTGACGGCGTCGATCACCCAGTCGCGGAAAAGGTACGCGTAGGGCCGCAGGGTGTCGTTGAGGTAGCCCGCGCTGTCCGCGTACCGCGCCTGATCCAGCCAATGCCGGCCCCAGCGTTCGCCGAAATGCGCCGACGCCAGCAGGCGGTCGACCAGCCGCGCCTCGGCGTCAGGCGCGCGGTCGTTGACGAAAGCCTGCACGTCCGCGGGGGATGGCGGCAGGCCGACCAGGTCGAGGCTCAAGCGACGGATGAACGTGCGGCGGTCGGCGGCCGGGGAGGGCGCGACACCTTCGCGGGTGAGGCGCGTGCGGACAAAACGGTCGATCGGATGAGCGGTCCCTGCGATCTCCGGCGGCGCCGGACGGCGCGGAGCCTCAAACGACCAATGCGCGGGCTGGGGTGCGCCCTGCTCGATCCAGTGGCGGAGCAACGCGATCTGCGCGGGGTTCAGCGGCTTCTTGGTCTCAGGCGGCGGCATCACCTCGTCGGCCTCGCGCGCGGTCAATCGGTGCAGCAGCTCGCTGTCGGCGGGCTTGCCGGGCACGATCGCGAATACGCCGCTCTTTGTGACGCCGCGCGTTCCCGCTTCCGTGTCGAGCCGCAGGCCGCCCTTCCGTTTCGCGTCGTCGGGACCGTGACACTGGAAGCAGTGATTGGATAAGATCGGGCGAATGTCGCGGTCGTAGTCCACCAGCTCAGCCGCGCGCAGGCCACCCGCGAAAAAGCAGGTGGACGCTACGACGAGTAGTAGGGTGGGGCCGGGGTGCATCCGTGGCGGCGGAGGTAGGGGAATTTTGAAACGTTGGCGACCGGTGACAGGCTAGGGAAGGAATTCCTGCGGGGAACCACGAAACACGCCAAAGGCACAAAACCGAACGAGTGGCGCACGGAACACACGGAAAACTCGGAACGGCGCGGGCCTGCGGCAGATGGGTTGAGGGCGCGCTCTTTTAGTCCAGTCGCGTCCGAACGTTGTAGGGCCGCGAAGAGCCCTCATGAGACGCAACGCCGTGCGAACGCGAGCCGTTGAGGTATCGATGCTGTTTGGTTTCACGCCCCTTCAGCGTGTTGTTTGGGCACGGCTTGGTTTTGGGCCTGACGAAGCCTTGCCGTTCACTCACCGATGTCCGCGTGAAAGCGATTCGCATCCACGAAAAAGGCGGACCGGAGAAACTGGTATTCGAAGACATTTCCGTGCCCGTGCCGGCGGCGGGCGAAATCCGCCTGCGCGTTGAGGCCGCGGGACTCAACTTCATCGACACCTACAAGCGTTCGGGACTCTACGCGGTGCCGCTGCCGCATACTTCGGGTCAGGAGGCCGCCGGCGTGGTGACCGCGATCGGGTCGGGAGTGACGGAATTCCGCGTGGGTGACCGCGTGGCCAGCGCCGGGGCGGCGGGAGCGTGCGCCGAGGAGGCGTTGGCGCCGGCCGCGCAGTGCGTGCCCGTGCCCGCGGGGGTTTCCTCTCAGCTGGCGGCGGCGGTGATGCTGCAAGGACTCACCGCCCATTACCTCGCCTGCGACACCTGGCCGCTCCGCGCTGGCGAGACGGCGCTGGTGCACGCGGCGGCGGGTGGAGTCGGTTTGCTGCTCGTGCAGATCGCGCGAAAGCGCGGCGCTCGCGTCATTGCGACGGTCGGAACCGACGAGAAAGCTGCGCTCGCGCGCGAGGCCGGGGCCGACGCCGTTTGCATCTATTCCCGCGAAAATTTCACCGAGGCGGCGCGCGCCTTCACCGGCGGGCGTGGCGTGGATGTCGTCTATGACGGGGTGGGGCGCGAGACGTTCGAGGGTTCCATCGCCAGCCTGCGGCCGCGCGGGCTGCTGGCCTCCTTCGGCAACGCCAGCGGACCTGTGCCGCCCGTGGCCCCGTTGCTCCTTTCGCAGAAGGGCTCGCTCTTTCTCACACGGCCCACGCTTGCGCACTATGTCGCGACTCCCGCCGAGCTGCGCGCGAGGGCGGCCGACCTGTTCGCATGGATCGCCGATGGTTCGCTGCGCGTGCGGATCGGCGCCACGTTCCCGCTGGCGCGCACCGCCGACGCCCACCGCGCCCTCGAGTCCCGGGGCACGACCGGGAAAGTGCTGCTGCTGCCCTGAGCCGGGGTTTTCCAAGGTGGAAGACCGGTCACGTTGGTGAGGGTCACAGACTGGAAAGAGTCTCAGGTCGAGGGCACGGAGGATGCGTCACGGTCTGGACGAAACCCG
This sequence comes from Verrucomicrobiota bacterium, assembly GCA_041184765.1. Taxonomy (GTDB): domain Bacteria; phylum Verrucomicrobiota; class Verrucomicrobiia; order Opitutales; family Opitutaceae; genus ER46. The sequence continues at coordinate 4,838 of JBEGJD010000143.1, forward strand.
CGATGAAGGCCGGTCCGGACCGGGGAGAATGTGGAACTCAGGAAAGCAGGAGCTCCGCCGCGAAGTCGCCTTCGGGGCTGGGCGGTACGAAGGTACGGACCTTTGAGTCCTAGCCGAAGCGCCGATCCTCCGGACTAGTCTTAAGAAGGGAGAATGTCCCCGCGCGCCGGATTGAACTCTCGTGCGTTTAGGGTCCAGACTTCGGCCGTGTCTTTCACGGCCCCGCCGAGGAGAGTGCTTTGTCTGTGAGAAGTGCTTTCAAGTCCCCATGAAAACCCCGTTTCGTCTTCTGCTGCTGGCGCTCGCGCTGGCTTTGCTATCGCAGCCATCCTTTTCCGCAGAACCGGGCTCCGGTTGGCGCGCCGGTTTCGCCGCGTCGAAGATCACGCCGTCGGAGCCCTTGATGCTTGCCGGTTACGCGGGCCGGACGCAGCCGGCGCGCGAGGTCGATGACGAGCTTTTCCTCAAAGTCCTCGCGCTGGAGGACGCGGCGGGCTCCCGCGCGTTGATCGTCACGGCTGATCTCATCGGGTTCCGCGCCGACTTTTCCACGCCGGTGCTCGCGCGAATCACGGCGGAGACCAAGGTCCCGCGGGAAAGAATTCTTTTCAACGCGTCCCACACGCATGCCGGACCGGCGGTCATGCTCGGCACGCAGTCGCATTACACGATCGCGCGCGACCAAGCGGAGCGCCTGATTGCCTACACGACGCGGCTGCAGGACGAGTGCGTGCGGCTCGCGCGCGAGGCGTTGGCGCGACTGGAACCGGCGCGCCTGCGCTGGGGCACGGGGCAGGTGAATTTTCCGATGAATCGACGCGAGTTCACCGACCGCGGAGTCATCCTCGGCGTGAATCCGCGCGGGCCGGTCGACCGCTCGGTGCCGGTGTTGCGGATCGACGACGCGGGTGGGCGTTTGCGCGGCGTCCTCTTCGGGGCGGCCTGTCACAACACCACGTATGGCACCCGCGACAACCGCATGAGCGGCGACTACGCGGGAGTGGCGCAGGCGATCATCGAGCGTGAGAACCCAGGGGTGCAGGCAATGTTCGTGCAGGGGTTGGCTGGGGACACGAATCCTTACCCGAACAGCCTCAATGACCCCGCCAAGCGTGCCGCGGTGGAGATTGCCCGGGCGCACGGCGCTGAGCTGGCGCGGGAAGTCCGTCGCATCGTTGATTTCACTTTGAAGCCGGTTAACGGACCACTGCGTACCGCGCTCGGCGAGGTGTCGCTACCGTTGCAGCGCCCGCCCGCGCGCGCCGAGATCGAGCAGACCGCGACCAAGGGGGCCTCGACGCAAAAATGGGTGGCGGAGCAAATGTTGCGGCAGCTCAACGAAGGCGGCGCGCTTCCGACGGAATACCGCGTTGCGGTGGCGGTCTGGCAGTTCGGCGCAGACCTGACGTTTGTCGGTCTGCCGGGCGAGGTGGTGGTCGATTACGTGCGGCTGATCGAGGACTCGCTCGGACCGATGCGGCTCTGGTTGGCTGCGTACTGCCATGACACCTTCGGCTACGTGCCGTCGGCCCGCGTGCTGCGCGAAGGCGGTTACGAGACCCGCGGCCTGTATCACGGCGGTATCGGCTACTTCGCGCCCGAGGTGCAGGACGCGCTCGTCGGCAAAGTGCGCGAGCTCGCGGTCGCCGTTGGGCGGCCGTGAGCGGATCTCCCGCGCGGTCTACCGCAACGTCTGCAGGTAGGCCTCGAGGTCGGAGATTTCCTGCGGGGTGAAGATGTCGCCCATCGGCGGCATCGGGGAGACGCCGTAGTGCTCGTAGCCCTTCGCCAGCACTTTGCTCGGCTCCAACAGACTCTCGCGAATGTAAGCCGGGGAGGTGCGGGCGGCGAGTCCGTCGAGCGCGGGTCCGACCGTGCTACCCTGGCCTTTCAGTGCGTGGCACAGCACGCAGGCGGCAGGGTGCTTGTGGAAAAGGTTGGCGCCTCGCGAGGCGTCGCCCGGCACGAGGGTGGCGCTCTCGTCGGCGGGCGTGAGCTCCACGAGGCGTACGTCGTCGAAAACGGCTTCTCCGCGTGCGACGTGCAGCACATTGACGGAGGCGGTCGTCCGGTCGCCGCTGTTGAACTCTACCTCAACCTCAGTCCAGTCGGTGTCGCGGCGGCGCAGGGTGTCGGTCTCCACGCGGATGTTGTGCACGTTGAGGCTGGCCTTGCCTTGTAGTGCGCCGGTGCGGATCCAGCCGGCGAGGCGGTAATAGGTGTTCGGTTTCACCGCGACATCCGCGTGCAGGCTGGTGTCGGCATTGCCTTCGGTCACGACGCGAAGTCCGCGCTGACCGGAGCGAGCGCGTCCTGCGCCGTTGGAAGAACTCCATGCAGCGGTGGTGTTGGCCTCGCGGTTTCCGTAGTCGCGTCGACGCCAACCCACCGGAAGGCCGTCGGCGCCAATTTCCTCGAAGCCGGGGTTGGGGAGCAGGTTCTTGCCTTCCTTGTAGAGAGAGGCGCCGTGCACCCGGCCGACGACGCGCGCAGCCTCCCGCAGCCACTCGTCCTTTTGGTTGATGGGATTACGGACCAAGCTCGCCGCGACGCTCTTGATCTGGGGTGACGTGGGGAATCCGCCCAACTTGGCGAAGGCGGCGAGTCGCGTGAGGAGGTCCGGATCACTCATCACGGCCGAGGAGAAGAAGAGGGCGACAGCCGCAGCGTCGGCGCCGAGCGCGCGGGTGGCATTGCGGCGGACGGCTGCGTCGGCGTGGACGAGTGCCGCGCGATGCGTGGCCTCGTCGAGTTCTCCCAGGCCGTGCAAGGTCCAGAGCGCGTGCAGGGCGGGTACCGGGGCGGCGCCCGCCGCAAGCTTGCGCAGAGCCGGGGTGGCGGCGGTGCGCTTATTCTCGACGAGCAGCCGCTGCGCCGTGAGGCGCCAGAATTGGTTGCCGCTGGACAGGGCGGAGACAAGTTGCGCCTCGCTCGCACCTTGCAGTGAGCGGATGGCGGGGGCCTTGGCCTGCTCCCAGACGACGCGGTAGATGCGGCCGCGCACGTTGTCGCGCAGCGGATTTTCGTGGGCGCCGCCCACTCCGGTTTTCGCCGCGTAGCCACCGCGTTCCAGGCTCGGGGTAGGGTTGTGTTGGATGATGTAGTTTTGCCAGTCGGAGAACCACACCGCGCCGTCGGGGCCGACCTCGGCGAAGACGGGTGACATCCATTCATCGGAACTCGCGACAAGGTTGAAGGCGTCGTCGGCCCCGTAGCCGGCGCCTTCGCGACGGACATCAAGGAGTGCGACCAGCTTCATGGTCGGTTCGCAGACCATGGCCTTGCCCTGCAGGCGGGCGGGCAGGTTGTCGGAGTGGATGATGGCGCTGCCAGCTGCAGCGGTGTAGCCACCGAAGACGTCGACCTGCCGGAAGTTCGGCGTGATGGTATGGGCCCGGTCCTCGGTATTGATGCGTTTGGCGGTCATCGCGCGCATGCCCTTGGGCACGATGGTGGCAGGCAGGCCGCCGAAGAAGAGTGGCGCGTTATTGGCGGTACCGCCGAAATCGTCGCCGAATTCGTTGATGCTCTGTCCCCACGAGTTGTTCGTGAACTGATGCAGGAACTCGAGCGTGGAGCCGTCGGCGCGGAAGCGGTACGTGCCCTGCGCGAACTGCAGCTCGCGGCCGCCGACCACGCCGCGGAATCCCGAGTACCCGACGCAACCGTGGATCCAGTTGTCGATCCCGTAGTGCAGGTTGTTCGCCTGCGCGTGGGTGTCATTCACACCCCAGCCCGTCATGATCTCCTCGCGCACGTCGGCGCGTCCATCGCCGTCCGTGTCCTTCAGGAACAGGAAGCGGGGAGGCTGCGCGACAATCACGCCGCCTCGCGCGAAAGTGAAGCTGGTCGGGATGTTCAGCCGGTCCGCAAAAACGGTGAACTTGTCGGCGCGTCCGTCGCCGTCGGTATCCTCGCAGATCTTGATGCTGTCGGTGCCGAAACCATCCGGCTTAACGTCGTGCGGGTAGTCACGGCTTTCTGCGACCCAGAGCCTTCCGCGTTCGTCCCAGGCCATGAAGATCGGCTTCGCGATATCGGGCTCCGCCGCGAAGAGCTCGAGCCGCAGATCGGGCGCCAACTGGGTGCGCTCACGACTGCCCTTCACACTGAGCGGCAGCTGAAAGGTGACCGGCTCGGCGCGCTTCTCGTAGTTGGCGATCGTAGGACGGCTCTCGCGACGCTCGGGCTCGCGGCTGGCGAGAAATGATTCCCATTCTGTCCGCCGGGCGGCACCGATCGCCGCAAGGAGCTTCCCCTTGGCGCCGGCGGTGTAGCCCTCGGTTTCGGCGGAGCCGAGTTGGGCGGCAGCGATTCGGCGCGCCGCCGGCACGGCGACGAGCGCAGGAAAGCGGTCCGCGGGCGCGTCGATAACGACCGCGTCGAATTTCCGAATAAAATCCGCGGTCGCGGAGGCAGGGTCCGACACGTACTCGAACCAGATCGCGTCGCGGCCGAGGTCACGCATCAGCGCGTGACAGGCCATGCGCGATCCGCGGTCCGGCGTGCCGACGTAGAGAATCCGCAGAGGAGAAGCGGAGACAGCTGCTGCCAAAGCTAGGAACAGGGCCGTGAGGACCAGGCGGGTTTTCATCTTAGGGGTGGGAAAGTGAAACTGGCGGGCGGGTGTGGAGCGGGGAAGTCAGATTCCCTTCGGACAGTTCCAGGGCGAGATCGGAATGCGTTTCAGTCCCGTCTGATTGGGTGAAGAGGAGCGATGCTTTGCGCGCCCGGGAGGGCGGCACCTTTTCCAAACTCGGGGTTGGCAAGATCCGGGGGAACTCCCACGGTGGTTCCTCCATGGGATACGACTGGCTCAAAGGCGTGGCGGACGAGTATGATGTCATTGTCATCGGGAGCGGGTTGGGCGGGCTGACCGCCGCCAACGTGCTCGCGAAGGCCGGGCACCGCGTGCTCGTGCTCGAGCACCACTACCAGTTCGGCGGGCTCGCCACGTGGTTCACGCGCCGGGGCGGGCACATCTTCGACATCTCGCTGCACGGGTTTCCGAGCGGGATGATCAAGTCGTGCCGCAAGTATTGGACCCGCGAGATCGCCGATGCGATCGTGCCCCTGAAGGATGTGCGCTTCGTGAACCCGCAGATGGACGTCCGCACGACGTTCACGCGCGACGACTACACGCGGGTGCTGGTCGAGCAGTTCGGTGTCGAACGAGCCAAGGTGGAGGGGTTCTACGACCACCTGCGCTCGATGAACTTCTACGACAACAACCCCGAGACCACGGGCGCGATGTTCGAGCGTTTCTTCCCGGGACGCGACGACGTGAAGCGGTTGCTGATGGAGCCGATCGCCTACGCCAACGGCTCCTCGG